>WRBX01000042.1 GCA_009784335.1 Oscillospiraceae bacterium | reverse complement strand
TTGTTGCCGCCGGGTTATAAATGCGAGGCCGGTTGCAGCCAATTCCGCAAAGAAACCGATACAATGGATGTGTGGTTTGATAGCGGCACTTCGCATAGCGGCGTGGTTGAAGCGCGTTTTGGCAAGGGCACTGTTGCCGATATGTATCTCGAGGGCAACGATCAATATCGCGGGTGGTTTCAATCATCGCTTCTCACCAGTGTGGCGCATGGCGGCAAGGCGCCTTATCGCGAGGTGCTGACTCATGGATTTATTATGGACGAAGAAAAGCGCAAAATGAGCAAATCTATGGGAAATGGCATTGCGCCTGCCGACATTATTAATCAATACGGCGCCGATATTCTTAGGCTTTGGGTGGCATCGAGCGATTATAAATCGGATATTAAAATTTCGTTGGATATGTTCAAGCAGCTTTCGGAAATTTATCGCAAAATCCGCAATACTGCGCGATATATTCTTGGAAATATTCATGATTTTGCTGAGCCGGTTTCGCGCGATGAGATGCTTGAGATTGATAAATTCGCTTTGAACAGGCTAAATAAGCTGATTGCAAAGGTTAAAAAATCTTATGAGAGTTATGAATTCCACATGATTTATCATGCGATTCATAATTTCTGTGCAATTGATATGAGTGCGTTTTATCTCGATATTATCAAGGATAGGCTTTATACCGAGCGTGCGGATAGCCTCCAGCGGCGCAGCGCGCAGACGGCGATGCTTGAAATTTTGGAGAAGTTGACGATTCTGATTGCGCCGATTTTGGCATTTACTGCCGAGGAGATTTGGAGCTATTTGCCGAATAAAAATGGTAGTGTACACTTGGCAGAATTCCCGGAGGTTGAAGGCGGTTTGCTTGAAAAAATTCAAGAAGAAAAGTGGGAAAAAGTGATTGCATTGCTTGAGGAAGTGCAAAAATGCGTTGAGGTGATTCGTGCTGATAAGACGATTGGCAATTCCTTGGAGGCCAAAGTTGTTATTAAGGCTACAGGCAAAAATCTTCTATTTTTGCGAGAAATCGAAAGCGAACTTCCTACCCTGCTAATCGTTTCCGAAGTGGAAATTGTTGAAGGCGATTCAAAAGAATTCGAGATTGGTGCATATAAAACCGAGGGCCACAAATGCCCGAGATGTTGGAATTATCATAAGAATGATAGAGAATTATGCGCGCGTTGTGATGAAGTTATTGCTTGAGATTCCGAATGACAAAGAGAATCCTAATAAAAGTTGACTTTTTTTGCGAATAGTATTATAATTTTGAAAGATTAAGGGGGAGCATTTTATGCTGAACACATTAAAGGAAATACATTCGCTTCGAAATGAAGCTTGGAAAGAAGCGCTGGATGATTTTATTAATCACTCTAGCAAATGCCGGATTGAAGCTAATCTGATTGAATTAGTGGAAGTGAATAGAAATATTGCGATTGATAAGATGCATGAGCGAGTTTTGCATATTGCAAAGCTGCCTGTTGCAACACCCGCTGTTTTTAAGGAAATAGCTTATTATACCAATTTTGACAGAGAAATTGCAGAAGCTGTTGGGCTTAATGAGAGCAATGATGGGCAAGACTTGGCGTTGCAATTGGCAACTTGGGCGAGCAAAATTGATTCTGGGAAGGATTTTTTAGAGCTGGCAAAATTTCCTTTTTCGACTTCCACTGTTTTTTCTGCAATATTAGAGAATATTAAAATGGACAAGCATTTAAGAGCACAAGATGTATATGGAACAATAGAGAAGCATCCGAATGCCTCCGAAAAGATTAAGCTTAAAGCTTTGAAGATGATGGCAGATTATAAAAAGTATGCTAATATTGATAGTAGGCCTTCAAAAATGCGTGAAAAGATTGAAAAGCATGATCACAAGAGGACATGGATATGGCTTAAGGGTGCAAATCGGTAGGAGATATGTATGGGATAGCAAATTTGCTATCTCATTTTGCTTTTCAAATCTATATTTAAGAAGGTGTGGCCACGGGAGCGGGTTCAGCGGTTGGAGTTGCTGCCGGCGGAACCGGAGTGGCTGTTGGCGCAGGAATCGAGGTTGGAAGTGTTCCGATATAATCCTTGCCGGTCGATAGAATTTTGGTAGCCGCTGCTCTATCTAATGTTTCAAAAGGCCTAAATGTGTTGTCATCATATCCGTGAATAACGCCGACTTTTTTCATAAGCTTCACGCTATCAACCGCCCAAACCGGTATTGAATAAGTGTCGGTAAATGTTAGTGCTACATCTGAAATATCTGTTGCTGTGCCTCTTTCTTTCGCAATATTGCCAAGCATTTTCACAGATTCAGCGCGGGTTAGATATGCGTCGGCCATCAAATATTTCTTTCCGCCCTCTAAAACGCCGTCAATTACTTTATTATAATATGCTGCTTTTGCATGATTTTCAAGGTATTTAGGCATTCTGGCATCTTCGAATGGGTTTTGCATCGTGTCATAATCAGCCGGATTTAAGCCAAGCGCTGCGTTCATTTGAATGATGAAATCGCCTCTGGTCATCTTTGCAATCGGTTGGAAATAGTAATCCGATGCAACTTGAGGCCCGATAAATGTTTTATCATATGCTTCTTTATCTGCGAAAGGTTCTACCCACGAGCCAACGATATCAACATATCCAAAGCTTGGAATTGCAGGAGTTGGCATTGCGGTTGGTGCACCTGTTGGAACTGCTGAGGTGATTTTGAATAGGATTGAACCAACATTTGAGCCGCCCATGCTATCGCCTGCTACGAAATAGAATTGGTCTTCCAGCTCGGCCGTAGAATGCGCGGTATATGAGAATGTGCCATCGCTCTCAATTGTTAGCACGCCGCGAGGAGATTCCTCTTCTCCCTCCATGGCTTCAACAAGAATATCATCTAAAACCGCAAAATATAGGTTGCCGAGTGTTGGGTTGACTAAATCGCCTGTTGCTGTTAATTGCCCTGTAACCGTGCTACCTGCGGGCACATTTTGCGTGTGGTTATTCGCCTTAATGTTTGATTCTAAAATGTCTACAATAACATCCGCCGTCGTAATCGAATATGGCTCGCCCTCGCCTTCCCAAATGCCATAGGGGATAGTGTCGGTCACGGTCTCACCCGTTAAATTTGAGTCCATCCGTGCTGTATATGTGATTGTATCGCCTGCAATCTCACCCGTACCGAGATCGGTGTAAATCAGTTTCTCTTGATTAGCCATAAAATAGAAGTCTAATGGCCCTTCTGCATCATCGCTTGTTACAAAAGTATCTGATACTTGCCCGCCGGCATAAACTTCTAAATGAGTATCTTCTGCAACTATTGCCGCATTAACTACCATAGAGAAGCCCAAAATGAAGCAAGCAGTTAATATAAGCGCTGTTATTTTTTTTAACATAAAATTTTCCTCCAAAATAAATTGTTTTATTTAGTTTGAATTAAACTGGGTTAATTATCCTTGCAAATATTTTCCAGTAAAAAATTGACATTCTTTGATTTGCCATACATATAGTTTGGTTAAAAGATTTTGAGACAAGTTAATGAAAAAACTTGTCTTTTTTTTTGAAGTTATTTATTATGATTTTAGCCCCACACTTACCGGAGTGGTAGTAGCATCAGAGTGAATAACTATCATCAATTTAGCAGTTGTAGCGTTGCTGTTACTGCAGTAAGTGTGGGGAAGGAGGCTCGGTTTGAAATCATTTTTTTCTAATCCTATCGTGCGTTTCGCGTTTTTCGCTGTGGTTGTGATTACATATTTGGTTGTGAATGTTATCATTTATCAGCATTCGTTTGATAATAAAAAGAAAGGGCTTATTGCCACACCTGAGTTTTCGGCGGGCGAGATTTTGAATGTGGTGACGGATGACACTGTGCTGCAGCAATCGTTTATGGTGCATAAACCTGATTTTGCAGGTGTTGCGGTGCGTTTTTCAACATATAACACCAAGGTTGATAATGAGATTTATTTTTCGATAAGCGAGGAGGGCATGGCGTCGCCGCTGATAGAGTGGACGGCGAGCAGCTTTAAGATTGCCAATAACGGCTATTATTACTTTGATTTTGAGCCGATAGCCGATTCGGCCGGCAAGAAATATTCGTTTATGATAAAGTATAAGGGGGTTGACCCTAATCGGCTGGTGGCGCCGTTTTATTCATCTAATCGCGATGAGTATAAAGAGGGCGAGCTGCTGGTGAATGGCGCCAAAATCGATGGAGTGATTGCACATAAGCAGCTTTTTGGCGACCCGCTGGCGCAGCCGCTATTTAACAAAGGCGTGTGGATTTATTTGTTTGCCACGCTGATGATGCTGATTTTTGCTTGGAGATATAGGGGGAATTTGGTTCGTATCTTTTTCCCTTGCGCGCTGATTTTAGGGCTTTTATTCATGTTCACAACTCCGATGTTTCGCGGGCAGGATGAAACGCTGCATTTTTATCGTGCATATGAGGTGTCGCTCGGGCATTCTACATCGGATTTTTCAAATGGCATTGGCGGGCGGATGTTGCCTGCTTCTTTGCAGAAAATTACGCTGCCGGATGTGACCAATTTTGATTATAGCGATACGGCCAAGGGGCTAAAGCAGGAATTGGAGCCCGATAAGGTGCGGTTTATTAACTTCCCGAATTCTGCACTATATTCGCCGATTGTTTATTATCCGCAGGCTTTTGGAATTTGGCTTGCGCGAACACTGGGCTTCGGCCCGATGATAATGGCATTTTTCGGCAGATTCTTTAATTTGCTGGTTTGGGCACTCTTGATGATGCTGGCGCTGCAAATATTATATTTCGGCAAGAGAATGGTGTTTTTGCTGGCGCTTACTCCGATGTCGCTCTACACTGTTGCCTCGCTGTCATGCGATGGAATCACCAACGCGCTGGCATTTTTGTTTATCTCGTATGTGATGTATTTGGCGTTTGGCAAGGAAAAGCGAATATCAGCCATTCAGATAGCGTTTTTGCTGCTGCTATCGGCCGGAATCTCGCTTTCAAAGATTGTGTATATGCCGCTATGCTTGATTATGTTTATTATTCCGATTAGTAAATTTGGTAGCAAGAGGCGATGGGGTGCCTCGATTCTCTCGCTGATTTTTGTCTCGGTTTTCTTGAATATAAGCTGGCTTATGACGGCTTCGAAGTTCCTGGTGACCAATGTGATGCCGGGCGTGAATGCAGGGATGCAGCTGGATTATATCCTCACACATCCGCTAAAATTCATCGGCACGATTTTTTATTCGCTCTCGTTGCAGCTGAATTTTTATATCCAGAGCTTCTTTGGCGGTAGCCTCGGCTGGTTTGATATTTCGGTGCATACTTGGATTGTGGTGGCGCTGACGCTTGGCTTGGTGTTCTTAGCTATGTGCGATAATAAATATAGTATTCAGCTTGAGGTTAAGAGAAAAATGCTGCTCTTGGGCGTGTTTTTGCTGATTGGCCTTCTGATTTTTGCCAGCATTTATATTCAGTATAATCGGGTTGGAGCAAATGTTTTTGAGGGGATTCAAGGGCGATATTTTATGCCGATTGCTCTGTTGTTGCTTTATCAGCTCAATAATATTAAGACGCGCACGGAGTTTAGCGGGAAATCGCTGAATTTTGCACTTGCCAGCGGGATAATTTTGTTACAATTCCCGGTGTTGCTGACTATTTTGGTGCATCATATTTGAAGTTTGAAATTAGAAGTTAGGAGTTTGAAGTTTGATTTATTTGGATAATGCCGCAACAACGCCAATATTGCCCGAAGCTCGTGAAGCTTTTTCAGAAGCAACCGAGCTTTTTGCTAATCCCTCCTCTCTTCATTCCTTTGGATATAAGGCAAAATGCGAGATTGAAAAGCATCGCCAAAGCTTTGCTGATAATTTTCGATGCGAAAGTAAGGAAATCTACTTTACAAGCGGCGGCACAGAGAGCAATAATCTTGCAATTTTGGGTGCTTTGAAGGCTATGAGAAATCCTAAAAAAGTGCTGTCGTTTGCT
>WRBX01000041.1 GCA_009784335.1 Oscillospiraceae bacterium | reverse complement strand
TTAGAAAAACATGAAGTTTGCCTGTAGGCAAATGAAGTGTTCCGTCAAGAACATGAAGTAGCCTTCGGCAATGAAGTGTGCTTCGCACATATTGATGGCAAACTTTACTTCATTTCGAGCGTAGCGAGATACTTCATTAGCGAAGCGACTTCATTTCGCAAAGCGATACTTCATAAAATTTTACAAGAAAAGAGGTATTTATGAAAAACAAGTTTGACGAGGCGATTGGGTTATTTTGGGGGGCATCATTGTTTTTAGGCGTGCTGATTGCATTTATCTGCTATGCCGTGATTTCTATTCACATATGGCAAGCGGTGACGATTGGTGTGCTAAGCTTTTTGACTATTGGGCTGATTGCGCAGGGGATACTTACTCTTTGTAAAAAGGGTTGAATAAAACTTTCTTTTTGAAAAATAAATAAAGGAGCTTGATATGTTTAAGAAAATAGCTGCAACAATTACAGCCTTAGTTATGTTATTACCAATTAATTGCATTGCTTTATCACCGCTCAAAACTTTCTCTGATATTGATGGGCATTGGGCATTTGAGGAAATACTTGCTTTATCTGGTGCTGGCATAGTAGATGGTTACCCTGATGGGAATTTCTATCCTCAAAATACAATCACTCGAGCCGAGTTTGTGAAGCTGATTTATGGGTTGGTGAGTGATAGAATTCCTATGACAAATGAATTCAGTGATTTCACTGATGTATCAACTGACTATTGGTTTGCACCATATGTATTTTGGGGAGTCAAAAATGGCATTGTTAACGGTTTCCCAAGTGGCGATGGGAAGTTTTATTTTAGCCCATACGAAAACATAACTCGTCAAGATATGTCAGTAATTATTCATAGACTATTGACACATTCGAAGGTAAACTATCAATATCCAGTTGATAAGGCTGAGTGGAATGTTCGTATTGAAGATGGTCGCGGACTGCCTTTTTGGGACATGCATCATGTTTCTCCGTATGCATATGAAGCTGTATTTTCACTTGCTCTATTATCAGGAAGTTACATGAACGGAATAATAAGAGGATATCCTGATGATGGAATTTATCCAAAGAATACTTTGACGCGTGCAGAAGCAACAACAGTGATTTCACGAGTTTTTAGGAAAATATGCCCTTTGCCAGCAAAAGTAGTGGTTAACATTGGCCCTGCTCCAGAAAATTGGCTAGAGCTTTCTCATATGGTTGAAAGTGGTATTCCTGAAAAGCTTATATTTAAAACAGATACAATTGCGAGAGACTTTCGATACCTTAAAATTAGAATTGTAGGCGACGAAGAATTGGGTTACACATTTGTTGAGGATTATGTGTTTTGCTATTTTAATGAAATGTCAGCAAAATATCCGCTTGTAGTCACTTGGCAGGAACAAGGCGCTATGTATCGTAGAGCAATATCGTTCTTAGATGAAAACTGTGCAATAAGGTATTATTACATTGAAAAGAGTGAATATGACGAATTTTCGCTCGTTGAATTCTTCATTTAGAGTTAACTCCAATCTATCGGGGTTAGATTATGCTGGGCGAGGAACTCATTGCATTTGGAGAAGTGGCGGCAGCCGAAGAAGCCGGAGTGGGCGGATAGCGGGGATGGGTGGGGCGCTTTTAGCACCAGTGTGGAGTTAGAAGTTGGAAGTGAGGAATTATCAAAAACTTGCTGGGCGTTTCGGCCCCAGAGCATGAAAACAATGGGTTGCTCGAGGGTTAAAATATGATTGATAACGGCTGAGGTCAATTGCTCCCAGCCTTTTTGCTTGTGCGAATTTGATAGGCCTGAGCGGACGGTGAGCACGCTATTTAGCAGAAGCACGCCCTGCTGCGCCCAATTTATCAGCGAGCCATCGCGCCCTTCATTTTCAATCCCCAAATCGCTTTTTATTTCCTTGAAAATATTGACCAGCGATGGCGGCGGCGGCTCGGGAGGTTGCACCGAAAATGCCAGCCCATGCGCTTGATTTTGATTTATGTATGGGTCTTGCCCGAGAATCACAACCTTTAATTTATCAGGCGGCGCGAGCTTTAGCGCGTTGAAAATATCGAACATATCGGGGAATATCGTGTGATGCGTATATTCATATTTCAAAAATTCGCGAAATTTTTGATATTCCGCAGAGGCGAATATGGGCGCAAGAATTTCATCCCACGCATTGCCGATTGGTTTTGTTGGTTTCATAATGTAAGTATGGCATTGTAATTGTTTCGTGTCAATCATTGACAAAATTTGTGAAGGTATGTATACTATATAAATAGTTGCGATGCGGGTGTAGTTCAATGGTAGAATCTCAGCCTTCCAAGCTGATTGTGTGAGTTCGATTCTCATCACCCGCTCCAAGCTTGCCTTCGGCAAGAGTGAATAATGAATAGTGAATAACAATGGTAGCTTTGCTTACGCAAAGCAAAATTAAGAATTTTTTGTAAGAAAAATTCCACTGTCATTATTCATTATTATTTATTCATTATTAATTTGAACGACTGAAAGGAGCTTATAATGGCAGTTCCAAAAAGAAAAACTTCAAAGGCGAAAACCCGCTCGCGCAAGGCGAATTGGAAGCTTTGCTTGCCGGGGATGACAGCTTGCTCAAACTGCGGCGAGGTTATTCTATCGCACCGCGTTTGCAAACATTGCGGCAGCTACGCCGGCAAAACTGTAATCAAAGAAGAAGCCTAAAAATGCCTGCCTCCTAATTTTTAGGGGGCTAATTTTATGTTAAGGAAGTGATTTTATGAGCGAGCAAACGAGCAAACGAGTCGATTTTATCGTGAAAGTTGTGTATTGGGCAGTGCTTTTAGTGCTGGGATACTATGCGCTGATGGCGCTGGGTTTGGTTATGCCGTTCATAATGGCGCTCATATTAGTGGCAAGTTTCCAGCCTTTGGTGCGCTTTCTGCATCGCAAGTTCAAAATCTACCAAAAGTTTACTTCAATTATTATGATGCTGATTTTATACACCGCCATCGGCATAGTGATTTATTGGATAACTCTGCGGCTGGTTTACTTCCTGCGTGATTTTTTCGTCGGTTTTCCCGATTATTATACCAATAATATCGCGCCAACCATCACAAATTTCGGCATTTGGAGCGAGGGGTTCCTTGGCGATGTGCCCGATGAGATTCAGGCGGGCATCACTAATTCGATTTGGAACTTTGTTGAATCTATTTCGAATTGGGGGATTGGGTTTGCCACAGGCTTTATCAACTCCATCCCGAGTTTCCTCCTAAGCCTTGTTTTTATGGTGCTTTTATCGTTCTTCCTATGTTTCGACTATAATAAAGTGATTGAGTTTTTGAAGGCACAGCTACCGCCCAAGGGCGCAGAATTTATTGCCAGACTGAAAAAACTCTCTATTAATTCTTTTGGGCGCTATGTGCGCGCATATGCGATTATTATGGGCATTACCTTTGTTATCCTATCTATCGCATTTTTAATAATCGGCACGCCAAATCCAATTGGCATCGCTGCTGCCATCGCTGTTTTCGATTTTCTGCCGGTGCTTGGCGCGGGAAGCGTGCTGGCTGTTTGGGCTGTTATCGAGCTGATTTTGGGCAATATGACATACGCCATCGGGCTAGGCGTGATTTGGGCTATTATCATGGTGGTGCGCAATATTATCGAGCCGAAAATCGTCGGCGATTCGTTGGGAATTAACCCGATTATCGCGATTATAGCCGTGTATGCCGGTTATCGCCTGCTCGGTGTTATGGGCATGGTGCTCTTCCCAATCCTGGCACAAATTTTGATTGTTCTGCACCAAAGCGGAACGATAAAGTTATATAAGGAAAATAGTAAAAATTCTTGACAAAAATTGCTCTTGCCCCTATAATACAAAAGTTGTTGCAAAATTTGCGATGGCGCGGCCCCATGGTCAAGCGGTTAAGACGCCGCCCTTTCACGGCGGAATCCGGGGTTCGATTCCCCGTGGGGTCACCACAAAAAAGCCAGCGTTAAATAGCTGGTTTTTTATTTGTCGAATTGTTATATTTAGAACCTTTTTTTCCGTTTGTGCAACCTAATGGATTTTGTGATATATCTTACAAATTAATTTTATAAAAAAATTGACGAAAATTTTGCGGAGTGGTAGTGTAAAAATAAGTGAGGTGTTTACATATGGCAAATTTCAAAGATTACAGTGATATGGATATTTCGGCGCTGGTCGAGGGGATGAACGCGGGGATTTTAGATTTCGTTTTTGATGATTTGAAGGAAGTGCAGGCTGAGCTTGTGAACCGGCGGATGAGTTCGCGTTATATGGGCATTATTTCCGGCTTGATGCGCGAGATGATTGAAAATGGCGAGATTGAGACGGATAGCAGCGAGACATCTGCCGAAGAAGCGGTTATCACTCCAACTCCGATTTCAGAAGTAAAAAAAGTGTTGCCAAAGCCGATTAGCCCGATTGTGAACACTGTGCCAACCGAGGCGGCTACCATAACGCCTGCCATTGCCGCTCCAAAAGCAGTTGCGTTGCCAACAGAGTTTCCGAAAGCTATACCCAGGATTCAGGATTCGGGTTTCGGGATTCAGGAAGAATCGAATGAATATCCAACATTTGCATTCTTGGCTACTTTCTTTAAAATTTGGGCTTGGGTGAGCGTGGCGTTTGTGCTTGGGGCATACGGTTTTCTGGCTTATATATACATGGAAGGCAACATTTTATACATATCATGCAGCGGGGTTATCGCTCTGCTGATTGCCGTGGTTTCGCTGATTGGAAAATATGCGATTGCCGAGCATTTTAGGTGGAAAATTGATATTGCTAATAGTTGTAAGTGCAGATAGCTATATATAAAAACTTAATGAATGATGAATAATGAATAATATTTTCTTTCAGTCGGCAATTATTCATTATTAATCCTTCATCATTCATTATTCATTAAGGTTTTTCAATAATGAAGATAAATAAGAGAGATTTATTCTATATCATAATATCCATTTGCGCCCTGGTTCGTATGGGACTATATGGGTTCGCTTTTTATCCGATTTTAGATGATTGGGTGCAATATGGCACCTTTAGCCTGGAGCCTAATCCTATTCGCGATAAATTTATTGCGACAGGGTATTGGACATATCGTCCGCTTTCATGGCTTCTCGATATCTTCCTTTGGTGCCGAATTTCCTTTTTATTGCCGCTTATAATCACGCTGATGCACGCCGGCTCTTGCATATTATTCTTGCGTGCAGGCGAGAAAATCGGGTTTAAGCTAGGCATACCTTTCATTTTAATTTATATGTTTATCCCGATGAACTCGGAGGCGACAATGTGGATGTCGGCCTCTACTCGCATTATTGTGCCGCTTTTCTTTTTGTCATTATCTTTGAATTTTGCAATCAAACTCGCGGAATTTGTAGGGGCGCCCACTGGGCGTCCGCGCCGCAAAGTGCGAAAGTTTTCGGACGGCCAATGGCCGCCCCTACGAGTTACTTATTCAATACTCTTTTTTATAACTCAGCTCTTCGCCCTATTCATCTATGAACAAGTGGCTGTAATCACCGCCGTTATAACTTTTCTATTAGGCTTAAAGCTAAAACGCAAAACCATTTGGATAACCACCCTCGTCACCTCAATTCTGCTCGGCGCATATTATCTCGCCTTTATGCCTGCCGGCCCGGCGATTGAGCGCGCGGCAGTGGCAGGCAATCAATTCTGGGATTTCTACTATGCTTTCTGTGAAGGGCTGGGCCGCGTGAGCTGGGAGATTTTTGCCAATGGTTTTGCGCGCGGGATTAAAGTTTTGATGGCTAATCCATTTTATTTTATTCTGGTTGCGCTTTCCAGCCTGGCCTTTGGATTGTTTTCTGTTTTTAAAAATGATGATGATGTTAAGCCGAAAAAGCGGCGAGGAAGGCCGCGCAAATTTTCGCGGGCAAAATTGCTCTTTGATAAACATAAAATGCCAATAGCAAAAATTTTGCTCGGCATTGTGCTTTTCATCTTAACCCTTCTCCCCTTCATTTTCATAAAAGGCAATTCGCTGGC
>WRBX01000040.1 GCA_009784335.1 Oscillospiraceae bacterium | reverse complement strand
TGCGGCTGGGTGGCCAAGCATCGCGATCTCGGCGGCATTTCTTTCATTGATTTGCGGGATAGAGCGGGCATTGTGCAGATTGTATCGAGCGATGAGAGCCTCAAGCTCGGCCGTGAGTATGTGATTGAGGTAGAGGGGGAAGTGCGCAAGCGCGAGGAAAATACCATCAATGAGAGCATTCCAACCGGGCATGTCGAGATAGTTGCCAGCTCTGTAAAGGTTATTTCCTTGTCGGAAACTCCGCCGTTTGAATTGACAAATGAAGATACAAATGAGACTCTTCGATTAAAGCATCGCTACCTCGACTTGCGCCGCGAAAAGATGCAGAATAACCTTAAAATCCGCCATAGAATCACAAAAGCGGCGCGCGATTATTTCGATGAGAATGGCTTTTTGGAAATTGAAACTCCGATGCTAACCAAGAGCACCCCCGAGGGCGCGCGCGATTACCTAGTGCCGTCCCGCGTGCATCCGGGAGCCTTTTATGCCCTTCCGCAATCGCCGCAGCTCTATAAGCAAATCCTGATGCTCTCGGGGGTGGACAAGTATTTCCAAATCGCTCGCTGCTTCCGCGATGAGGATCTCCGAGCCGATCGCCAGCCGGAATTCACGCAGATTGACCTTGAAATGAGCTTTGTTGACCGCGAAGATGTTATAGCTATGAACGAAGGATTTTTGAAGCGCATGATGAAAGATGTGCTTGGTAAAAGCTTGGATGCTCCCCTGCCGCGCCTCACTTATGCCGAGGCAATGGCCAGGTTCGGTAGCGATAAGCCCGATACTCGCTTTGGTTTGGAGCTAATCGATATTTCTACAGATGTCAAGGATTGCAGCTTTACAGTGTTCAAATCTGCTATAGATAATGGCGGTTCGGTGCGCGCCATCAATGCAAAATGCGCAGCAGATTCGCTCTCCCGCCGCGATTTAGATGCCCTAACCGAGTTTGCCAAAATCTATAAGGCAAAAGGGCTTGCATGGATTAAGGTAGAGGCGGAAGGCCTAAACTCGCCTATCACTAAGTTTTTCTCTGATTATGAGATGAAAGCTATGCTTGAAAAATGCGGAGCAGAAGTCGGCGATGTGCTCCTTTTCGTTGCAGATAAAAATGAAATCGTCTTCGATGCACTCGGAAATTTGAGGCTCGAGCTCGCAAAAAGGCTAAATCTAATCGATGAATCTGAATTCAATTTCCTCTGGGTTACCGATTTTCCGCTATTTGAATATGATTCCGAGGAAAAGCGATATGTCGCCAAGCATCATCCGTTCACTTCTCCGATGGATGAAGATTTGCATTTGCTCGATTCAGAGCCGCAAAATGTGCGCGCAAAAGCCTATGATATCATCCTAAATGGCAATGAAATCGGCGGCGGATCCATTCGAATCCACGATAGCCGGCTGCAAGAGAAAATGTTCAAGCTGCTCGGTTTCTCGCAAGAGGATGCTTGGGCGCGCTTCGGATTCCTGCTCGAAGCGCTGAAATATGGCACCCCGCCGCACGGCGGCCTGGCCTACGGCCTCGATCGCCTCGCCATGCTGCTCACCGGCTCCGATTCCATCCGCGAAGTCATCGCATTTCCAAAGATTCAAACCGCCAGCGAAGTGATGTCCGGCGCCCCCGACACCGTCGATGCCAAGCAGCTTAAAGAAATCCATGTGAAATTGATAGAGGAATAAAGGTATGTTGAAAGAAGTTGTAAAGCCAAAGAAGGCAAAACTGCAAAAATGTTTACTAGTATTACTCTTAATCAATGTATTTGCGTGCATTTTATTTCTTTGCACTGAAAGGCTCCAAGCAATACCCCTAATCTATTCAATAATTATGGCAGCCCTCGTGGGTGTAAGTTTATTCGCATATATAATCAAATCGCGCAATGTGCTCATTATTTTCCTTATTCTAATAAATGTAATCGCCATATTAGCAAGCACTTTTTATATGTTAGAGCGAAAGGTAGTTTTCTCGCAAAGTAATAATGCGGAGGCTTACGAATCCGTGCTAGCTAATCCAAATTGTGAGGAAATCAGAATCGACGATTGCTACGGCTGGATGCATAAAAGCGGCGAGGGTGAGCGGCCATTGATAATCTTTTTTGCAGGGCAACGCGAAACCGCTTCGCAAGTTTTTCAGGAAAATAGCGAGCTCGACCTTTGGAAATATTTCGAGGGCTTCAATTTTCTAATGATAGATTACCCCGGCTATGGCAAAAGCAAGGGGCTGGCTAATGAAAAAACAATGTTTAGCTTAGCGGAAAAAGTGTATGATTATGCATTGTCGAGAGATGATGTCGATGCCGAAAATATCTATGTTATAGGGCTTAGCATGGGTACAGGCGTGGCTACATATTTGGCATCGCTTCACAGTGAAATAAAAGGCCTGGCGTTGCTTGCGCCATTTAGCGAGATTAGTAATGTGTATAATGGCTTTTTCCCAGTGTTTCATGGCCCTCTAAAATCGCTTGTTCGGCTTAGCTTGGAAAGCTACAAATATGCTCAAAATGTTGAAATCAAGCCGCTTGTCATCGCATCGCATGCTGATTGGGCAATCCCATTCAGCAGCACTGAGCGCCTCTTGCCGCATTTTCCTGCTGGTGTGAATTTTATTGAATTTGAAGAATTAAGGCATAGAGAATTTTGGCAGAGCGATGTGTTGCGACATGTGCAAGATTATTTAATCAAAACGAAAGAGAAGCCAAAAAAAACCGCATATATCACCATCGATGATGGGCCTTCGCGCGAGAACACTCCGCAGATTTTGGACATTCTCAAGGCACATAAAGTGAAGGCGACCTTTTTCGTGCTGCCGCATAAAAATGTTGATGATATTTTCGAGCGCATAATCGCCGAGGGGCATGAGCTCGCCAATCACTCGTATTCGCATGATTATAAGAAGCTTTATGGCAATAATCTCAGCCTTTTCGAAGAAGATATAGTTCGGGCGCGCGAGCATTTCGAGGAGAAGTTCGGCATCACCACCACCTCCTTTCGCTTCCCCGGCGGTGCCATGGGCAAGAGTAAAAAGGTGGTTGAGCCGCGCAAGGAGATTATCGAAAAACTCGGCTATCGTTGGTTCGATTGGAATTCGTCAACAGGCGATACCGACCCGAGCCCTGATGGCAAAAATCCTGAAATATTGGCGAATAATGTGGTGGAGAACACTTGGGATAGGCAGAAGCTCGTCGTCCTCATGCACGATGCAGCCGATAAAACCGCCACCCCCGAAGCCCTCGCCATCATCATAGAGCGCCTCAAAGAGCAAGGATATAGATTTGACATTATGCGGAATTATTAGTGAAGAATGAATGATGAATAATGAATAGTGAATAATACAAACCGGCTTCAAACTGCTTTGCGTTAGCAAAGCTACAATCGTTATTCACTATTCACTATTAGTTATTCACTCCGGCGGAACGCCGGTTTGCGGGGTGTGGCGCAGTTGGTAGCGCGCATCGTTCGGGACGATGAGGCCGCAGGTTCAAATCCTGTCACTCCGACCAGTTTTTTACAATCAAGAGAGGTGGTATTATGCCAGTACATTTTAATTCTTTCGTAGGCAAAGATAAAGATGAATCAAAACTATTATCTTCAATTGTAACTAAAAATATCGAGAAATCTGATGAAGTATTTGGTTCAAGAGAAAAGCAAGTATTTCATGCAACAAATTATTTTATTGATGAAAAGACAAAAGAAAAAATCGGAAAAATTGTTATAACAATACTAGGCAGAGAAAAAACAAATGAAATAGTTGATTTAGATATAACACTATTGAGTGAAAATGCTGTTGAACTAAACTTTTTAGAAAAATTAGATAAATCATCAGAGGCTAATGAGTACTATGAAGTTTCAACAATTGATGATGAAAGACACTTTCAAATAGAAACCGTAAACCGTTATTCATTAGAGCAATCAGACATAGAAAATACAAAGCAAACTGTATATTTATCATTATTCCCATTTCAATTAAATCTATATGATAATATTAAAGAATTTGATAAAGAATTTGGTTTTGCTGAACCAATTAAAGTTGGTGAAACGGATATGCATGTGCACGGTTTCGCCGAAGATATGGTTGCAGTCGGCGGTTTATTATCAGGCAATTTAGATGAGCCTAGCTCATTTGTAATTGGCAAAGTTAAAGATTTTGCTGATGTGATAGCTGTTATGGGCGAAGTACCAGTTTCATTTACTATAATTAGGGTTGATACTGCTATGGGAGAAATACCTGTTGCCGCATCTCGTGAGCAATTTGATTTAAAAGAATTGGCAGCTGGTAAAACAATATGCATATTAGCTGATGTAAAAGCGGATTTCAAAAAATAGAATTACAATTTTAAGGATGTCAATATGGAAAATAAAAAGTGGATTCAAAAGGAAATAGATGCGCAGCAGGTGGAGATTTATAAGCAGCAATATAATCTTTCCGAGAGCGTGGCGACTGTGCTTGCCGGCCGGCATGCGCAAATCGATAACGGCGATATTTTGCTTGAAAAGGCGGGGCTTGAGGCATTTCACGACCCATATTTGATGAAGGATATGGGCAAGGCTGTCGAGCGAATCAACAAGGCTATCGAGGCGAAAGAAAAAATCACTATTTACGGCGATTTTGATTGTGATGGAGTCACTTCCACCGCCATCCTCTATCTCTATCTCAAAAGCCGCGGCGCCAATGTGGCGTTCTATATTCCCGATCGTATTGGTGAGGGTTATGGTGTCAACACCGCTGCGATTGATGCGATAAACGAGATGGGCACAAATCTGATTATCACGGTAGATACCGGAATTACTGCTATCGATGATGTTAATTATGCTAATTCGCTTGGCCTTGATGTGATTATCACTGACCATCACGAGCCCAAGGATGAGGTGCCCTCCGCCTTTGCAATCGTTGATCCTAAGCAGAAAAATTGCGGGTATCCATTCAAGCACCTCGCCGGAGTTGGCGTGGTTTTCAAGCTGATTCAAGCATTTGGCGACGGCGATAAAAAGATTTTCGATGATTATGTTAGCTTCGTCTGCCTTGGTACTATCGCCGATGTCGCACCGCTTGTGGGCGAAAATCGCGAGTTTGTGAAAAGAGGCTTGAAGGCATTTGCAAAATCTAAAAATAAGGGCATTCAAGCGCTTGGGCGCGTGTGCAATCCCAATAATCGCGAAGTCACCGCTAACATGATTGGCTTTATTATCGCGCCTAGGATTAATGCCGCAGGCCGCTTGGGCAGCGCATTTAAATCGATTCAAATGTTCCTATGCGATGATATTAATCGCGCGATTGATATTGCTTGGGAGCTGGTTGATGAGAATATCAAGCGCCAGCAGCTCGAGGCAAAAATATATGATGAAGTGATTGATATTATCGAAAAAGAGCGTTTGCATGAGGATAAAATAATAGTAATAGCCCAAAAGGGTTGGCATCAGGGAATTATCGGCATTGTTTCATCCAAAATCACTGAGCGCTATTATAAGCCCTCGATTTTGATTACTCTCGATGATGAGGGAATCGGCAAAGGCTCCGGGCGCGGCATTGAGAATTTTAATATGTTCGATGCGCTTACCGCTTGCAATGATTACTTGGTTTGCTTCGGCGGGCATGCGCTGGCGGCGGGGCTTACTATTCGCGAAGAAAATATTTCGCACCTGCGCGAAACTATTAACAAGTTTGCTAAGACTCACTTAAAAGCTACTGACTATATTCCGGTTATTAATATTGATTGCAAACTAGCTCCTAAGGATTTAAGTTTCGATTTTTTAAATGAATTAAAGATTCTAGAGCCTTTTGGTAAGGATAACCCACAGCCTATATTTCTTCTGAAAACTGCCAAAATCTCTCGCCTTGGCACAATGGCAGAGAAAAAACATATGCGCATGACACTCGACTTTGGCAATGCTAAATTGGATGCAGTTATGTTTGGTAAAGGTTTTATGGCAGATAGTTTTAGAGCGGGCGATGGTGTGAATTGCGTCGGCACGCTTGGAATAAATGAATACGGGGGAAATAAACAGCTGCAATTTCTAATAAAGGATATCAGAAAATGTTAGAAAAAGAATTCCAAAATTTAATAGCGCGCGTCAAGCAATATGCTCCCGATGGCAATTTTACTCTTATCGAGAAGGCTTTTGAAGTTGCCACTGCTGCGCATAGCCAGCAAAAACGACATTCGGGCGAGCAATATATTATCCACCCGCTTGGTGTTGCCTTCATTTTGGCGGATATGGAGCTGGATATAACAAGCATTTGCGCCGCTCTATTGCATGATGTTTTGGAAG
>WRBX01000039.1 GCA_009784335.1 Oscillospiraceae bacterium | reverse complement strand
TCCACGATTTAATATGCCCCAGTTTTGTCAGCGATTTTAGGTTCTTCACAAAAATCTTGCGCGCGCCTGTGGCAACCGCGCCCCACCCATCGCCATGCTTCTTCTCAAAATTCACTAGCCTTTCTTGCATTTTTTCATATTTCTCAAAATCGCCGGGCAGCCCATGCTCTTTTTGATATTGCAAAGCCTTGTTGCGTGCATCTTGCTCCCTGCTATTAGTGAAATATCCAAGCGCGAATTTTATCGGGTGCAGCAAAATATCCTTGCCGCGCGCATTGTATCCCGATTCGGTCTGCACAAAATCCAGTAAATTCTTATCATTCTGCGCCTTCCCATTCTCAGCCATAGTTTGCCATAAATGAGTTGTTTCATGCACAGGAGTGTTATGCGACCATTCTTGCGAGTTTAGAGTGCCGGCATTGGAATAAACCGAATTCCCGCTTGCCAAGCCTTTAACCGACCAACCGACGATAGGATAATTCGGGAAAATCTTAACTTCTGGGCGCGGAATGCCCAGCCTATCGGCTTGATTATTAGCAATCACTTGCTGAATTCCAACTTTATCATGAACCGGCAATTTATCAAAAGCCGCTTTATCTTTTAGCAAGCCATGCGCCTGCTCCACACTCATTTGCGGCGGCTCTTTGAGCGAATATGAATGAAAAAGCCGAGTGAGTTTGGGCATGATAAGCCGCCCTGTTTCAGGGTTCGCAATCTCAATCGGTTTTTTCTCGAAATATTTTGGGTTGAATTTCATGGCGCATCATCTACCTTTTGCCGACGATCTGTAAACTACTTCTCATAATACTTATCAATATCTTTCGTTCGGCTTTCAACCAAATCTTTGGTTAGCTCTTTCATCGGGTCCAAGTGAGATTTGACAAAAGGCCTTACTTGATCTTGCGCGATAACATCCTTAATTGTTATCCCTTCAAATTCCTTTTTTAATCCGGGATGAGCGAACTTAGAATTGGCGGTTAGAAAATGATTGGTGTTGAATGTCCATATTCCGTAAATATCGCCCCAATATGTATTGCTGCCATCAACTCTTTCGCCCGCTTTTGTGCGGTTAATGCCATATTCGCTTCGCCCGGCATTCCTAGTATGCGATTGCAAAAGCGCATACTGCTCGGCAAACCTTTTCGGAAATGGGTTTTTGCCAGTGGTTACATCTTGATACTTTGATACCGCATCAAAAAGCTCAATTGCCGAATAATAAGCCTGTTCTCCTTTCGGCTCTTTGATTTTTTCAAGCGCTTCTTGCAGTTCCTTAACTGCCTTTACTTCATTCTTCGATTCCTCGCCGAGAATTCCTGCTTCCCTTAGCATTTGTTTTACCATTTTAATCATTCCTTTCTTTTAAATAATTTATTTTTTCTTGCTGATTTAAACTGTTCATGGTGCGCCAAGCCCCTTGCCGACCGGTGGTTTGGTTATTCCGGGGGCCCCTTTCTGCAAATCGGTCATTTTTTGCCCGGCTTTATCAACCGCTTTCATATTGATATCGCCGAAGCCTGAATTATCACTCAAAGATTTTTTCAATGCGTCCATGATTGCATTCGCCCCGGCAGCCTGTGCATTTGCCAGCGGGCTTGCTGCATTTAGCTCCATCGGCTGCCAGTTTTCCGCCATCCCTTTCAGCACATCATCCATTCCGGGCTGCGCTTGAGTTGGAATCTCAGGAGTAGGCTCTTTGCCTTTCTTATCAATCGCATTAAGGCTTTGCTGAATCAGCCTCGCCTCTTCGCCGACTGTGCCGATTTTGCCATCGCGCGACATTCCAAGCATAACTCCGCCATATTCCACAGGCGCCTGCCCCGTTGCCTTCTGGCGCTCGTCCATCAGCTTGTTCCAAGTGTTTTTGCCGACCACGCCATCCACTGCCAAGCCATGTTGCTTTTGAAAATCCATAACCGCAGCTTTGGTGTTCTTGCCAAACTGCCCGTCTTCTGCAAGCAATCGCTTATGCTCGGGAGTGGTTGGAGCAACTTCCGTTTTAGCTTTCTCTGCAACAGGTGCATTTTCCTTAATCTCGGGCTCTTTTCTATCCGGTACTATTGGCTCTGCTTCTTTTTTTACAGCCTCAGGTTCTTTCCCAAAAATCTTTTCTGCCATAGATTTGAAACCTTTTTCGCCGATTTCATTATATCGCTTCTCAATTTCCTTCATATACATATCAAATTCTTTTTTTGATTCGTCAAAAAGAGGCATAATCGTTTCTTTAATTCTTACATCCCAAAGATAACCCTCTTCTATTCTGCCAAGGTTAGCATCCTGCACATCTACAGCATGCCCCATTTCCCTGGCTTTCCTATTCCAAACCATAAGAAATAGTTCTCCTTTCTCTTTTGGTAGTTCCAAAAGAACATTAGCTTTTTCCCCTTGCTCTAGTGCAAATCTCAATTTTGTTTCTTGTGCCATTTTAATCATTCCTTTCTTTTAATATTTATTTTTTGTTGCTAATTTAACTAATTACCTTGTGAACATATCTTTGCCTGCGTCTTTGAGCGGTTTATCCACCGCGCCTTTCGCCATTTGTATTGGCTGCTGCACTTGCTGGGCGACATCTGAAGCCGCGCGGATAGTTTTCAGCAATCCTCGAATGCTGGATTTTCCGCCGCCGGCCATTGGAGCAATCGGATTCATTTTAATCACCTTCTTTCTCGGTTTTGTGTAGGGGCGCCCATTGGGCGTCCCGAATACAAAAAGCACCAAGCGCTAACTCAGCGCGCGGTGCATATTAAAACTATGTAAGCCGAAAAGCTTTACACTCAAAGAATTGAGAATTAGAGTTTTGTTCTCTCTCTCTCTCTCTCTCTCTCTCTCTCTCTCTCTCTCTCTCTAGTAGAATGGGCTTTTTTGAGGTTTTCCATTTTCTATTTCTCCTTTTTTTCTTAGGATGTTCTTGTTCTCTAAATATTTTTTTCATTTCAAAAACCAATGAAAAAATATTTGTTCTCAAGAACTAGCAAGCCCAAGGCAATTTAATTTTCGCAAGCTCGATTAAATTCCTCTTGTCCTTCCTATCTAGTAGAATGGGCTTTTTTGAGGTTTTTCATTTTTACCATCCCCTCTTTCTATTATCAAATTTAACAAATAGTTTGTCAAATGTCAATAGAAAAAATGGCAGTTATGTTAAGTTTTTGTAAAGATTTTCTTTTTTTCAAAAGAAAATCTTTGTTTCAAGCCATTTGGCGCAGAAACACAAAAACTATATATATTTTTCGCCGAAAATCTCTACATTAAGAAAATTTGAGGCGAAAAATATGAAAGTTTTTGTTAAGGGAATGTTAAGTTTGTGTTAAGAGGTTATTTCCAAAGCCACCCTCTACACCCTCTTCTCTTGCCCGACAACCTCAAAAGGACCGATAGATATGCGGAGTTTGCCCTCGTTGGGGTTCAATAAATGCTTACCGCAAACCACTATGCTAATCAGCAGCATGGCGATTTTGATTTCGAAAAGCGGCTCCAAGCCCCAAATAAAGAGCCCGCTTAGTAAAAATGCCGTGATAACTTTGGCGGAATCCGGCTTGATTATGAAAATAAATCTGAAAAATGCCATGACGATTATTAGAACCACCACCGCCCACGAGATTGCACATGCGCCGAGTAGCGCACCATATGACGCCGCAACCGCTTTGCCGCCCTTAAATGCTAAAAACGGCGAAAAAGCGTGCCCCAGCACAGGTGCTGCGATTGCTAACGCCAGCCCCGCGCCTGTTATTTGCACAATAGATACTGCTATGTAAACCGGAATCGCGGCTTTGGCAATGTCGAAAAACAAGCATGCAAAGCCGATTATCGCCCCGGAAGCCGCTCTTGCGTTTGAGCTTCCCGGATTTCCGTCGGCGCTTTGCGTTCGTACATCTATGTGCTTAATAAACTTTGGAATTATGTAGGAATACATCACCGAGCCCGACAAAAAGCCAAGCATTACCATAATTATGCAATTTAGCATACCAACACTTCCTCTTTTACTTCTTGGCGGCTCATCGCCATTTCCATAATCAAATCGCCGATATCTTTCGCGGCGGTGATGCTGCCGAACTTGATTTGCGCCGCTTTCATATTATTTCGAAGCTCTCGATTTTGCAGCAATTCGCAAGCGGCATTCACTGATTCTTCCACAGTTTTAGTAGTTATTGCCATTCCCATTTTCGCCAACATATCAGCGTTTCGCTCCTCGCCGCCGGGAATCGGCAGGGTGAGAATTAGCGGCGCACGCTTGGTGATAGCTTCGGTCGCCGAAAGCCCTCCCGGTTTGGTGAGCAGCACATCAACCGCATCCATCAAAACATCTACATTATCGATAAATCCCAGCGTCATAACGCCCGGAATTTCCTTTGCTTTTTCATAAGTAGCCTGATTATTGCCGCACACCGCTAAAATCTGCACATCGGGCAGGCGAACCGCCAGCTCGAGCGCTATCTGCGGAATTTTGCCATAGCCCATGCTGCCGCCCATAATCGCAATAGCTTTTTCTTTTGTGATTCCAAATTTCGCACGCGCGCTTTCCCTCAAGCTTTTCATATTATACTTCGCACTCACAGGAATACCCAGCGGCAGCATTTTCTCCCTATCCATGCCGCGTTTTGCACATTCATCGGCCACAACTTCATTGGGCACAATATAATAATCCAAAGCCGATTCTTCCCAAAACGGGCTCCAAGTGTAGTCGGTTATAATCCCTACCGTCGGAATATTGAGGCCGCGCTTTTTCTTCAGCCATGTCACCGCATGAGCGCTAAACATATGCGGACAAACGATTACATCGGGCGCGTTGAGGGTAATCGCGCGATAAAGCGAACCGGCATACCAAGAATTAGCCCAATAAACAGGCGAATGCCGCTTGCTGGAACTTAGCCACTCTGCGAAAGCATAAACTCCGCCAAAGAAGCCCGGCACGCGAGTCACCGCAGCATCATATAGCTTAGATACGGTTTCTGACTTTTTCCGCCCGGTATCCAGCACATCCAAAACCAGCGCATCTACGCCCTGCCCCGTTAAATACTCCTTGACGGCATTGGACGCACCATTATGCCCCTGCCCTGTATTAGTTGAAAAAATCAGCACTCTCATAAGACACCCCTTATGGTTATATATATGCGTGATTCTTAAAAAAAATTTGTGGCACCCTTGGGCAGAATCGAACTGCCAACTAGGTCTTAGGAGGACCCTATTATATCCATTTAACTACAAGGGCGAGTTTCTTGACTTCTTCTTTTACAATAATCAAACTCACCCATAAAGTCAATAAAAAGGAAATTGCCTTAGCAATTTCCATCCATCATTATTAATTATTCACTTTAATTAAAGTTATTCATTACTCCGTCAATCATATTCCCCACATTTGCCCATGTTTTATTCACCTTATGATTCATATGTTTCATGGTTTTCTTATTCATAGGCCCAACCATTGTTGAAACAGCCAAGCCCACGCAAGCTCCTGTCACAAGCCCCTTAATATATTTGTTAGTTTGCATTTAATTCACCTCATAAATATTTTAGGTAAATAATGCTAAAAAATACAATCCAGTTTTTGGTAATTCAGCCCACTCTCACTGCAATCTGTGCCAAATATTGTTCATTCTCCTTAATGCTTATTTCATCTAATAAATAATGAGCATACACCGGACCTTTAAAAATCAGATTATTCTCTTTGGCATAAGCTTGCATTTTAAGTGGAAAATCTCCAAACTCACCATAGTATCCCCGTTTATATCCAATTAAATATTTTCCTGCCCTGCGCTTGCTGTTGCCAAGCGGATCTAACGAATAAAATCTATGCGGTTGCCCCGGGGCCTCTAAAAACGAAATCATATCATTGTGAACTCCACCGATTGGATATCTAAGATTTATCCTAAGCCTATTCGCGCGATTGCAAAACTTAATAAATGGCTCATAAAAAGATTTTTGATTGCTCCAGTCATTTTTTTCTCCAAAAACAACATTGGCCTCCGGCAAATCTCGCACACATATATCTTCTTCTTCTTGATTTATCCCCGATTGAATGTTTTCTCGATATGTTTGAATAATTGAAAAAGCTGTCCTAATCTCGTTAAATTTGTAATTCAGATCGGCTTCTTTCTGGTTTAATAGCTCCAATATGCCCTGTGGGTTGCGCCCTTTCATCATATCTTTCACTTTTGCCAAAGGAACGCCAATATCAATTAGAACATTAATAAAATTTAACAGTATTATCTGATATGGCTCGTAATAACGATAGTTATTCTTGCCGCGGCAAATGGGCGTGAGCAAACCAATCTCGTCATAATACCTCAAAGTAGACTGCCTCATTCCCGTAAAAGCAGCAAAATCCTTAATTGAAAATAAAGTTGAATCATCCATAACTCTTTTGTATCAAAGTGTTCTACATATGTAAAGTTTCAAAAAAATCAAT
>WRBX01000038.1 GCA_009784335.1 Oscillospiraceae bacterium | reverse complement strand
TCCCCTTTTCGGCCAGCTTCTTAAAATGGCGCTTTCCCGCAACCGCGAATACTTAGCCGATTCAACCGGCGTGGAATTTACGCGCAACCCCGAAGCCCTCGCCACCGCGCTCGAGGCAATCTCGCAGGATAGCATCGTTGAGCATGCCGATCCCGCCACCGCCTCGCTATTTATCGCATCCCCCCACGCATCCGCAAAAGGTCACAAAAAAGGCGGCTGGTTTTCAACCCATCCACCTATCGAGCAGCGCGTCGCCGCAATCCGAAATATCTCCGCCTAAAATCTCAAGCCCAATTCATTCGTCCCTCTATTTTGCTGTTTATTAACATAAATTTCTTGAAAATTCCGCAAATAGAGCGATTCTTCTAGTAATGGCAAATATGCTCTCTTTACTCGCTCAAAATCCGCAAGCGCCTCAAAAGGCATATTAATCAAAGAGCTCCTAAAATCATCACGATTCTTAGGCAGCACATTTTTACCGGCAACAAACTTTGCCAATAAATCTGAATATTTTTTCCTATCTGCTCCAAAAAAAGCAGCAAAATCATCAGTAAATTCAGATATGATTTTACTATTATGCACTGCTATTTTTTCCAAATCATCAAACTTGCTCAATAGTTCATTCATCCCGGGCATTATGTTCTCATCAATAATGCCGATTGCTTCATCAAAAATCTTGTTTTTCATTTCAGGGAAAACATCGCTTTGCATGCTCAGCTTAACACTGGCAAAAAGCTGATGAAGCGGAGCTGAATTGAAATCGGGTAAGGCCTCCCTTATATCCGTAACATCATATTCAGCCTTAACTCTTGCGATTTCTCTCATATCTTGATTATTCATATAACTCACCCCACAATCAAAATATAGCATTTTAAATTTAGAATGTCAAATTTCTTGCATTTTTGCATTCACAGGCCTCCCCTGTTAAGGGGAGGTGGCACGCCGCAGGCGTGACGGAGGGGTTCGCTTTTCCAAAAGTTGCATTTTTCTATAAAACTATATATATTATTTTCATGAACCAAAACTATATTTTCACATCCGAATCAGTCACCGAAGGGCACCCCGATAAAATCTGCGATCAAATTTCCGATAGCATCCTCGATGCCATTATCGCCGAGGATAAATCGGCGCGCGTGGCTGTGGAGGCCGCAGTTTCCACCGGCCTTGTGCTTGTTATGGGCGAGGTCACCACCGATGCGTATGTAGATATCCCCAAAATAACCCGCCAAACTATCCTGGATATCGGCTATAATCGCGCTAAATATGGCTTCGACGGCGAAAGCTGCTCGGTGCTAACCGCAATCAATGAGCAATCGCCTGATATCGCCCTAGGCACTAATGATACGCGAGGCGGCGCGGGCGATCAGGGCATGATGTTCGGCTATGCCTGTAATCAAACTCCCGAGCTTATGCCGCTGCCGATTAGCCTGGCGCATAAGCTGGCAAAGCAGCTGGCAGATGTGCGCAAAGATGGCACTTTGGAATATCTGCGCCCCGATGGAAAAACCCAAGTTTCAGTTGAATATAACGGCAAAACTCCTGTTCGGGTGGACACAATCGTTGTCTCAACTCAGCACTCGCCAAAAGCCACCCAAGATGAAATCCGCGAAGATATTATAAAAGAAGTGATAAACCCCGTCATTCCTGAAAACCTTATGCAAAACACCAAGATTATCACCAACCCCACCGGTGCGTTTGTGCGAGGCGGCCCGGCTGCCGATTGCGGCCTCACCGGGCGCAAAATCATCGTTGATACATACGGCGGATATGCCTGCCACGGCGGCGGCGCATTTTCCGGCAAGGATCCAACCAAGGTCGATCGCTCAGCTGCATATATGGCGCGCTTTATCGCCAAAAACATCGTGGCGCAAGGCATGGCAGATGAATGTGAGCTGCAACTGGCCTACGCAATCGGCATCTCCGAACCCGTTTCTATGATGATTGAAACCGACGGCACCGAAAAAATCCCCCTCCCAGAAATCGAGAAATATATTCGCACCACATTCGACCTCTCCCCCCGCGGAATAATCGCCACCCTCGACCTGCTAAACCCAATCTACAAATCCACCGCCACCTACGGCCACTTCGGCCGCGAAGAATTCACATGGGAAAGGATAGTATAATGGAAAAAGATATCCGCTGGAAGCAACGCTTTCAAAATTTAGAAAAAGCTGAAAAGCTATTGGCAGAAATAGTTGATTTTGATGAGAACTCTCCCAAACTAGAGAGAGAAGGATTTATCCAACGCTTTGAAGTTACTTTTGAATTAGCTTGGAAAACCTTAAAAGATTTCTTAGATTATTTAGGTAATAATATCCCTACGATAACTCCTCGCTCAGTTGTCAAAGAGGCATTTTCGGCAGGAGTTATTGAGGGCGGCCAAGTTTTCATTGATATGTTGGAAAGCAGAAACACAATGTCGCACCTTTATGATGAAGAAAAATTCAATGAAATATTTGCTAAGATTAAAAACGAATACCAGCCCGTTATCAGCAAACTATGTGATTATCTAAGGGAGCAACTATAATGGATTTTGGCCTTTCAAGCGAGCATTTAAAACTAATTCGAGATGAAATCAAAAAGCTTGGTATTGAAAAAGCCGCTATCTTTGGTTCGCGCGCAAAAGGCAATTTCAAGCCAAATTCAGATATCGACATCGCAATCTGGGCACCAAGCGATGTCGCCGCCAAGCTCGCCTCCGAGCTCGACGAACTCCCCACCCCCTACAAATTCGATTGCCTCTATTTCGATTCAATCCAAAACGAAGACTTAAAAGAACATATCCTCAGAGTAGGAAAGGAATTAACATGAAAAAAGTGATAATAGTAGGCGGAAGCGATGGGCTGGGCAAAGCAACCGCAAATCTCTGCATCAATAATGGAATGGAAGTGCTAAACCTAAGCCGCACCCCTTGCGATATTAAGGGCGTTCAAAATCTCGCTTGCGATTTGGTAAGCGAAAAAGATTTAGAAAATGTCGCTAAATATATCAAAGAAAACTTCGCAGATTTCAATGCGATAATCAATTGTGCTGCTATTGTCGCACTTGAAAAGATTAACGAAATCACCTACGAAAAATTCGAGCGCGCTTGGAAAGTGAACACCATTGGTCCGCTATTTTTGTTGTCGCTACTATTCGACCAAATAGTTCAGAACGAGGCAGATATATTGCAAATCGGCACAACAGCAGATTTAACACCAGGCTTCCCAGAACAACTTGCCTACACCTCAACAAAACATGGGCTAAAAGGTGGCTCATATAATATCGGGATGGAGCTTAAAAAAACAAAATCCAGAATGATTTATGTCCACTGTGGCGGAATGAATACCAAAATGCATTTCAAAGATTATGGCGCAATTATCGAAGACCCAGACGCATGGATGAACCCATCAGACATAGCAGAAGTGATACTATATTTATTGAATTTACCAAAACAAATAGAGGTTTCAGAAATAACAATCAACCGCAAAGGAAGAAGACTAACATAAGCTTAGCACCATAACCCAAGCCCCTCGGCGATGAGCCGACTGCAATAAAATCAAATGAATTTGCAAAGCAAATTCCACAATAGTTATTCGTTATTCGTTTTTAGTTATTCGTTTAACGACCGAAGGGAGTTATATAATGGCACAAGATATCGGAATCGACCTAGGCACCTCATCCGTCCTAGTCTACATCAAAGGAAAAGGCATAATCCTCAAAGAACCATCAGTAGTAGCGGTGGACACCACCACCAATCGCATCCTCGCAGTAGGCGCCGAGGCGCAGCGCATGCTCGGCCGCACCCCCGGCAACATCGCCGCAATTCGCCCGCTTAAAGAGGGCGTTATCTCCAATTATCAAATGACGGAGCGCATGCTAAAGTATTTCCTCGAGCGCGTCACTCGTCGCGCTTTCTTCAAGCCGCGCGTGATTATCTGCGTCCCCAGCGGCGTTACCGAAGTTGAAGAGCGCGCTGTTATCGATGCCGCTCAGCAATCGGGTGCTTCCAAGGCCTACCTCATCGAAGAGCCCGTTGCCGCTGCGATCGGCGCAAATATCGACATCGCCAAGCCATATGGCTGCATGGTGGTAGATGTCGGCGGCGGCACAACCGATATCGCTGTGATTTCGCTCGGCGGCGTTGTGGAGAGCGCCTCGATTAAAATCGCCGGCGATAAATTCGATGATTCGATTATAAAATACATCCGCAAAAAGCATAATGTGGTGGTTGGCGAGCGCACCGCCGAGGAAATTAAAATGGAAATCGGTTGCGTGGCTAAGCGCGAAAACGAGATGGGCAAGCCGGAAACTCTCAAGATGGATGTTCGCGGCCGCTGCCTGCTCACCGGTCTGCCAAAAGTGATTACGGTTACATCCGACGAAATGCTCGAAGCGCTTGAGGAAAATGCCAATGCCATCACCGAGGCTGTGCGCAATCTGCTGGAAATCACCCCGCCCGAGCTCATCGGCGATATCTCGGCAAACGGCATAGTGATGACCGGCGGCGGCTCGCTCACCTGGGGCCTCGATCGCCTTATCACCAAGGAAACCGGCATCAACGCTTTCGTCGCCGACGACGCAATCTCTTGCGTCGCCATCGGCATCGGCAAAGCCCTCGATAATATCGACGCCCTTAAAACCAGCGGAGTATATAAGAAAAGCACGACGAATTACGAGGGGTAGCTCGTAGGGGCGACCCTTGCGGTCGCCCGTGCGACACAATCAAAAAGAAGAGAGCCAACAATGATTGAAGAACAAGCTACACCCAAACTCCCCAAGCGCAAACCGAATAGAATTCCGGATTATGATTATTCGCAAAATGGAGCATATTTCGTAACGATATGCACCGACAAAATGAGAAGCATGTTCGGTGAAGTTCGTAGGGGCGAGGCTTGCCCTCGCCCGCAAACAGACGAACGCCCTATTATTGCACTAACTCCCTTAGGTAAAATTTGCGAAGAACACATAGAAATTATAAGCGAAAGATTTAATATCGAAATAGTTAACCACATTATTATGCCAAATCATATTCATATTCTATACTCTGTAGATAATGAACGGGCGACCGCAAGGGTCGCCCCTACGATGGCAAAAATCGTCGGCACATATAAATCTTTGGTAGCTAATGCATGGTTGAAGGAATTCAAGAAAAAGGGCATTACTATGGGAAAAGTGTTTCAAAGAGGGTTTTATGACCATGTTGTGCGAGATGAAAAAAATCTAGTGCGCATTTGGGAGTATATCGAATACAACCCACACAATTGGGATATAAAGCAATTCTATAATGAATAAGAAAGGAGAAAAAAATGAGCAATAAGTGGAAAGAAGAGTATAAAAAATCAGAAGGTTACTTAAATATCAAAAAAAGAAAGTTCGCTATATATGCTATTCTTCATTTGCTTTTGATAATTTGCGGATGCATATTCAAGGCTTTAACAAGTGATATAGACACGGTTGGCACTCTTGATATTTTCTTTAACTATGGATTTTTCTACATACCTCTGTGGTGGTTATTGGTGCCAACAACATTTATTTTGGCGCTTGTCAATGGAATTCAGTACTATAAAGCTCGTAACAATTAATTTGCAGAAGGAATTACAATGAAAATCGGCATAGTCGGCCTACCCAATGTAGGCAAATCAACATTGTTCAACGCAATAACCAAATCGGGTGCAGCCGAAGCGGCCAACTACCCTTTCTGCACCATCGAGCCAAATATCGGCGTAGCAACGGTGCCCGATTCGCGCATCGATAAGCTCGCCGAAATGTTCTTCCCCGATAAAATCACCCATGCAATCATCGAATTTGTCGATATCGCAGGGCTTGTTAAGGGCGCATCCAAGGGCGAGGGCCTGGGCAATAAATTCCTCTCGCACATTCGCGAGGTCGATGCAATCGCCCATGTCGTGCGGTGTTTCGACGATCCCAATGTCGTCCATGTCGAAGGCAGCGCCGATCCACTCCGCGATATCGAAACCATCCGCCTTGAGCTGATTTTCGCCGATTTGGAAACTATTGGAAAAATAATAGATAAGAATGAAAAAATGCTCAAAGCCGATAAAAAATACCAATTCAACCTCGATGTCGCGGGTAAAATCAAAACCGCCCTTGAGGCCGGCAACGATGCCCGAAGCCTCGATTTATCCGATAAAGAGCTCGCAGTTATCAAAGATTTCAACCTCCTCACCCTCAAGCCCGTCATCTATGTCGCCAATGTTTCTGAAGAAGATATCGGTTCCCCTGCAAGCGTAGGGGCGCGCCAGGGTAGCACCGTAGGGGACGCCGCCCTCGGCGTCCCGTCTTCGAAGAATAGTCAAAATCCGCGTCAATCCGCGTCATCCGCGTTCAATAACAAATATGTCGATGACCTATCTCAATTCGCCCACTCCCAAAACGCCGAAACCGTCATCATCTCCGCACGCATCGAAGAAGAGCTCGCCGCCCTCGATGGCGCCGAAAAAGCCGAATTCCTCGCCGAGCTCGGCATCGAAAAATCGGGCCTCGACCAAATGATTTCCGCCGGCTACAGCCTCCTCGGCCTAATCTCCTACCTCACCGCCGGCAAGCCCGAAGTGCGCGCCTGGACTATTCCCGAGGGCACCAAAGCCCCCGCCGCCGCCGGCAAAATCCACACCGATTTCGAGAG
>WRBX01000037.1 GCA_009784335.1 Oscillospiraceae bacterium | reverse complement strand
CTCGGGCGACATATCAATAACATCTTTATCCATACTATAGGAAATTACATCTTTAACCAGCGTATCAATCATTTTTGCATAAGAATCGCCAAGCCCAAACATCGACCATTTGAAATCTGCAGGTGCTTTGCCCAGGCGAAGCGCATCTTGGAAATCATGCGTTACATAAGCGATTTTATCTGCCAGCTTCACGCATTGCCCTTCCAAAGTTTTGGCATATCTATCAGAATCATGATTCAAAATTCCATCAATCACTTCTTCGGTTAAATTCAATTCCCTCGCTATTCTTGCACCATTTTCCTCATGTGAAAAACCATCTTGCAAAAGATAATTCATTGTGTGCTCGCCGTCATGCCCAAAAGGCGTGTGCCCCAAATCATGCCCAAGCGCAATCGCCTCGGTTAAATCTTCGTTTAGATTAAGGCTTGATGCAATGGTTCGCGCAATTTGCGAAACGGCCAAGGTATGGTCCAGCCTTGTGCGCACATGGTCATTATGGCTCATAAAGAAAACTTGAGTTTTATCTTTTAGCCTGCGAAACGCCGTTGAATGAATAATTCTATCCCTATCGCGCTGAAACGCCGTGCGAATAATATCCTGCTCCTCAGCTTGTCCCCTCACGGCATTGCATGATAGAGCCGCCCGTTTATCCAAATGCTGCTTTTCTTTTGCTTCCTTTGATTCTCTTATGTTCATAATTTCTCCCCTAAATTAGCATTTAGTGTTTAGCAACTAGCATTTAGTTGCACATAAAAATTCTAAATGCTAAATCCTAGATGCTAAATGCTTTGCATTATCCTATTCGCCAGCACTTTGCACCTTTGAATCGCAAACCCATCTTCCCGTGCATCGCCGCTCGACGCCACCCCATGATGCCCGGCATCAAATTCAGCGCTGCCGTCGGCTATAATTTCCATCCCCTGCACCAGCGCCATATCATGCAGCGCGCGAATTGTCGTTTCCTGCCCGCCGAATTTTGCATGGCCGCTGGCAATCGCCGCGCATTTCTTGCCGACTAATGCCCGCGCACCTCGAAGTTGCCTTGTTTTATCCCAAAAGCATTTTAGAATTCCGCTTACTGTGCCGAAATAAACCGGGCTGGCAAGGATTATCACATCTGCCTCGCGCATTTTATCGAACACTTTTTCCACTTCGGTGCCGATAAAGCAGCATCCATTGCAAGGCGCCGAGCACGCTGTGCATGGCATCCATTTTGCAGTTTGAAGTGTTTCGAGGACATCGATTTTTTCGAAGTCATGCGGACGGCCGATGGCCGCCCCTACGGCATCAATCAAGGAATCAGTATTCCCATCGCTATTAGGGCTGCCATTTAAAGCTAATATTTTCATTTAATCACCATTAATATTTTATGAAAAAGCCTAATGAATAATGAAGAAATGAATGATGAATAGTGAATAATATTTTTGACTCTTGCCAGATTATTCATTATTAATTATTCATCATTCATTTTTCATTAATTTTTTTAAAGCTGTAAACCTTTTAAAAATGTAGCAAATTCATCTTTCAAATCTGGTCGACGAAGAGCATACTCCACCGTTGCTTCCAAAAAGCCAATATGATGGCCGACATCGTTATATTTGCCCATATAATCAAGCGCCAGCATATTGCCCTGTTGCGCAAGCGTGTTAAGCGCATCGGTAAGTTGAATCTCATTATTTCTGCCCGGCCTGGTGTTTTCCAAAATCTCGAAAATCTGCGGTGAAATAACATATCTGCCAAAAATCGACGAACGGCTGGCGGTTTCGCCCGGTTTTGGCTTTTCAATCAACGAATTAATCACATACATACCCGGCTTAATCTCTTTACCGTCAACTATGCCATATTTATGCACATCCTCTTGCGGAACCTCTTGCGTGCCGATAACCGATGCACCCTTTTCGTCATAAAGGTCAATCATCTCTTTTAAGTAGGTTTTTTCGCCTTCCGGAGTATAGCAAAGCACATCGCCAAGCATAACCACAAAGGGGTCATTACCAACAAAAGCCTTTGCGCAATAAATCGCATGGCCAAGCCCCAACGCCTCACGCTGGCGCACATAATGGATATTCGCCAAGTGCGAAATCGCCTCAACCTCTTTTAGAAAATCATCCTTGCCGGTGATTTTTAGCTCGTTTTCAAGCTCGTAGGATTTATCAAAATGATCCTCAACCGCCCGTTTGGTTCTGCCCGAAATAATCAAAATGTCCTCAATGCCGCTAGCGACCGCCTCTTCAACGATATATTGGATAGTCGGCTTATCCACAATCGGAAGCATTTCTTTCGGAATCGCCTTTGTTGCGGGAAGAAACCTAGTTCCCAGCCCCGCCGCCGGAATGACTGCTTTTTTTACTGTTTGCATAAACTCTACCCCTTATAATATATTTGATATAATTATATATAAAGAAAGAAATTTGTCAAACTATTCTTGACAAAAGGATATAATTTTGAGTATACTATATATAATAAAGATGTGGTGGGCGTAGCTCAGTTGGTTAGAGCGCCAGATTGTGGCTCTGGAGGCCGTGGGTTCAATTCCCATCGTTCACCCCATTGGAAAATTCCCACATTTATGTGGGAATTTTTAATGGGCCAGAATAATAGTTGCGCGAAGTCGCAAAAAACTTAGCGGATGGAATCTGCTTGTAAAACTAAGTGCACAAAGAAAGGCGCCCGCGAAGCGGAGTTTCAATTCCCATCGTTCACCCCACACACCGGAAAGCTTTTCAAGAAATTGAGGAGCTTTTTTGTTTTTGCGGCAAGCTTTTTTACCTGCGGAAAGCCGGTCATGAAAATGCACAAAGTTAATAGTTCATAAAGTTTGACAAGGTTTTGCACTTATGAAATAATGTTTTCGGTTGTACTTTGTTTATTAATAAAAATTAATTAAAGAAGGAATGAAAACTATGAAAAAAAGCTTTGCAATCACCGGTAGGATAATAGTCGGGCTTATAATTGTTGTTATGGCAGTTTTTATTTTTCTGACACTTTCTCAAAGAGATGCTGGCATGCCTAACATTTTCGGCTATAGTGTTCTCACGGTAGAGACCGATTCTATGAAAGGCGACGCTAAGGATAATTTCCAAGCAGGAGATTTGATTATTGTAAAAAATCTTTCTCCCGAGCAGACGCTAACGCTAACCACCGGGCAAATCATAACATTTTGGGATATTATTGACGGCCAAAGGGCTTTCAACACTCACAGAATTACCCAAGTACATAATGATTCCGGCATACCAAGCTTCACCACAAAGGGTGATAACAACTCGGTTGTCGATACTGACAGAAAAATCGCAAATGATGTAATCGGCTTGTATAGCGGAACTAAGATTGTAGGCGGAGGCACTGTGATGACCTTCCTTCAATCAAAATGGGGATTCTTCTACTGCTTAGTGATTCCTCTTCTTTTGTTCTTCCTTTGGCAAATATATAAACTGACAAAAGCAATTGGCGCTTATAGAAGGCTTGCAATCGTGGAAGGCGAAGTAAAACCGGTGGCCACGCCGACCACGCCGGTCGAAGTTGCCCCTCCGCCTGTTGCGGCAGAACCCGAGGAAGTTGCGACTGTCGAAAACTCTGAGTGATGAATGTAGGTACATAAAATGAGCTTATTCTTCGAATTTTTTTATGAACTAATGGTGCTGATTTTGAAGAATGTAGTTGAGTTTTTTCAAACTCTCGGCAATGCTTTTTGGAATGCGGGTGCATCATTTAGTACATATGTTGGCATAATAAAGATTTATTTCCCCCAATTTGATACAACTGCGTGGATATTGGGGGTTCTTTCTATTATCATGATTGTGGCCCTGTTTGCACTTTTGGTTTGGTTCATCTTAAAAGCTCTCAAAAAATATTTTGCGTTTAGAAAACGAATGGTGGAAGAAGAAGAATTGATGAAAGAGATAACCAGGCTGAACCACGAGGTTGCCGCTTTATTAGATGAGAAAAATAAAATCATGGCTATGAAAGTTTCTCAGTTGGGCTTAAAGCCGGGCGAAGAAGAGGGCGAAGAAGGCGACGGCGAGGAAGAAGCAATCGACCCTAACGGCGGCATCAGCAGATTTGTTCGGCTCATTGATGTTGATAAGAAATACGAAGAAAACCCGTTTAAAATCACCACACCGCAAAAATTCACGCTCAGTGAATTGGTGGAGAGATATCGAAATTTCGCTTGCAAAAAAATGAATTTGTATTATCCGCGCGAACTTGTAATGGCGTTTGTGGCAGGCATGGCATCTTCGCGATTAATAATTTTGGAAGGAATATCAGGCACAGGAAAAACTTCATTGCCTTATTCTTGGGGCAAATTCTTAAAACGCGATTCTTGCGTTTGTGCCGTTCAGCCGTCTTGGAGGGATAGAACCGAGCTTGTCGGATATCTCAATGAATTTACAAAGAGATTCAACGAATCCGAGTTTTTAGAAGGAATTTACGAGTTTACATATAGAGATGATATAGGTTTTGTGGTTTTAGACGAGATGAATCTCGCGCGAGTGGAATATTATTTCGCCGAAATCCTATCCGTTTTGGAATTGCCTAATTCAGATGAGTGGATTATAGATGTTGTCCCGGATTCATGGCCCAGCGACCCAAAAAATGTTATAAACGGAAGAATGAAATTGCCAACAAATCTTTGGTTTGTGGGCACAGCTAACAACGATGATTCTACTTTTTCAATAACAGATAAGGTTTATGATCGCGCAATTCCTATTCAGATTGATACAAAAATAGCAGAATTCGAATGCGAAGATAGCGAGCCTATGCAAATTGAATCTGCATATTTGCAAAAGCTTTTTGCAGAAGCGAAAAAAACGCACCCGGTTTCAGATGAAATTTTTGAAAAATTGGAAGCTTTGGACTATTTTGTAATCGAGAATTTTCGCCTATCGTTCGGTAATCGAATTGTAAAGCAAATGCGAGATTTTATCCCGGTTTATGTTGCCTGCGGCGGAACTGAAATCGGCGGCTTGGATTATATGTTCACATATAAAGTTCTGAAAAAATTTGAAGGCTTGAATTTAATGCTGCTGAAAGACAGCATGAAAAAACTTATTTCTTATCTCGAAAAATTGTTCGGCAGAGATAATATGCCATATGCTAAAGCATTTCTTGAAAGACTGATTAAAATGGCTTCGTAAGAGGAGAAATCAAAGATGGATAATAAAAAAGAACCTGAGTTAAAAATGTATTATTGGCCGATAATGGAGCCCAGTTTTTCTAAGGTTATCGGTTATGAAACTTGCGTGAAACTTGTTGAAAAAGGCTTGGGGAGCTTGCCGCAGAACCTTTTTTTTCCTGTGGCTGAAAAAGCAGGAGTCGGCCTCTCTCTTGGCAAGTGGCTGTTTGATGAAGTGTGCGGGTGCATTAACAAAATGGAAGCGAAGAAAATCGCTTTCGAATATATTTCGATGGATCTTCTGGCCGGGCAGCTTCGGAAAAAGAGCATCGCCGCCGACTTGTTGAAAATTGCAGAAGAATCGCAGTGCGCACCGGGCAAAATATGCCTAGAAGTGCATGAGAATTTCTTTGGTGCCAAATCAGATGCCATTGTAGAAAGAATATATGAGTTAAAAAAGGCAGGGTTCAAAATCGCAATTGATAACTATAGCGCCAGTCTTCTTCCTTTATCTAGGTTAGATACTATTCCGGTAGATATAATTAAGCTGGCAAAAAGCTTGACAGAGCGAATATCAGCCGACCAAAAAGCGGCAGAAAATGTCACTTCAATAATCAAGCAAGCAAAAAAGCAGAATATAGAAATCATTGCCGAAGATATTGAAAAAGAAGAGCAAAAAGAATTGCTAATGACATTGGCTTGCGAAAAGATGCAAGGGCCTATATTTGGCAGGTTGATAAACAGCAGAGAGATGCTCAGCCCCAGGATAGTTAAAACCGTTCAAAAGAGTTAGATTATGAAGAATTATAGCAAGAGGCTTTACAAAAAATTCAGAACACGAATGATTAAAACCCTTACCGGCGACCATTTTTATGAATATTTCATGAAAGTGATGGATTCAGGGGTTAAATTTTATGAGCAAAAAAATGTTTTAGATATTAAAACTATAGATGAATCATGGGTAAACAATATTTTAGAGACATTGCCCGCCCTCGATAATATCCTCAGAAACCCGCGCAGGTTTGTGGAGCGCGAAGAAGTTGTTGTTCCTATTGACCTTGCAAAAAATACCGGCGCCGAGGCCGTTCGCCATCTATCAACGCATACTCATTTAATAGATAGAGTTGATGCAGGCAACTTTGTTATCCCTAAAAAAATCATGAATATTTATAATGAAGATAGTTTTGATATTTATGAAAATCGCTTTGTTATAACCTTAATCAACAAGATAGATGAATTCTTGATTCGCAGATATGATGCGCTCTATGATGCAATCGGCAAAATATTCCACTCAACTCTAAAAGTAGATTCTGAGTTTAATGACAAAGATAATGATGAAAAAATAGCATATAATCTAACTTTAAAAATCAGGCAAGGGAATTCTTATATTGGCGATAATGCCGATGCTGCAAAAGTTTTTGAAAACATTGAACATATTAGGCGCATGGTTAATGGATATAAGCAAAGTGAATTTTATCTTGCAATGCGCAAATGCATTCCCGTTAAATCGCCGATAAAAAGAACGAATCTGATGATTAAGGATCATAATTTCAAAAAATGCTATGACCTTTGGAAT
>WRBX01000036.1 GCA_009784335.1 Oscillospiraceae bacterium | reverse complement strand
GAGTCATATCAATCAAATAGCGGTGCCCCCAGTGCCAGCCGCCCATGGTGCGATGCATGCAAGTGATGATGATATGCAGGATAGTAACGCCCACAACAGTGATAACCGCCCAATTTTTCCATTCTTTTCGGTTGCCGAAAATCGCAGCGATGGCGAAAACGAGATAAATGGCGCAAGGGATAATAAAGAAAATGCCGTTAAACCTATCGAAATGCAGCTGGCCGTTTCGTAGGTTCGGCATTTTGAAAAGCGTTTTGAGGTTGCCCCAAAGGTGCTCAAGCCCAAATTGCGCGCCGGCGAACTTTTCATGCGTGATATCAAATTCCGGTAAGTAGTTATGCCCGAATTCGATTATATTGCCGAAACGAGCGTAGTTTAGAATCATTAAAAATAGCGCAACGCACGCCGCGGGCACAAAATCCCAAATCTTGATTTTTGCGAAAAGTGTTTTGAAAAAGCTTTTTTTCGGGAGGATGATATCCTCCCCTACAACCTCTTCCGAAGCAACCTTCTTAAATTTCCATAGCAGCACAGCAATTAGAATTATCCAAAGCGCGTTTAGCGGGCGGCATCCAACCGAAAGCGCGTAGAGCAGCAGCGCCCATTTTGTGTGCTTGTGGCTGGCGGTGATGCTGAAATAAATCGCCATGATAAGAAACGAAAACGAAAAACTCTGCGCAATAAACCACACCGCGCCGTTGCACATGATAAACATAAACCCGCTTGCGATGGTGAGAATAAAGGTTAGAAGATATGCGTTTATCTGGCTAACGCCTTTTTTTATCGCGATTTTATAGGCGAAAATCGCGCTGAGAGTGACCATAATAAAAGTGACATAATTGGCGATATTCGAAACGAAATGGCTGAAATTATGAAAAGGCAGAGTTTTGGCGCCGCCAAAAATCGCTATGAACGGAAGCAGAATAACCGATGGAATAGGCGGAAATGAGATATAATGCTTGCCTTTAAAAGTGGCGATTTCCAGCCAGCCATAATCCTCGGGCAAATCCAGCTGCCCCCAAAGCCATGCCTTTGCCTGCAGTGGGTACGAATTATATCGCCTGCCAAAATTCCATGAATCCGGCGCAAATTTCCATAATAAAATATCCACCAGCAGCACAGATAGAGTAATTATTAAATACATAAAAAAATGCGGGATTTCCTTACCAGCTTTTTGTTGCTTTGATGATATAGTTTTTTCTGCATATTTATCAAGCAGTACTACCGCGGCAATAGCAACTGCAAGCATTAGAAAAGGGATAGGCGTGAGACCAATAATTGGCGAAACCAAGCCATACGATTCATTTTTCAATACTTGGTTGACAATCAGAACTGAAACAATAAATAAGAAAGAAACCAATATATTAAGGCCAAATCCCCAATAGGCAAATTTGATTTGGAGCTTTGGCAATTTTTTTACAAATGATGTTATCAAAAGCGCGAATGACAATAATAGTAATGCCAGCATTATTGCTGAAATTGTTTTTATTGATGTGAGCTCAGGTGCTTGAATACCAAAAGTACCAAGCAATCTGCTTGTATCACTAATTTTACCAAACAAGTTGAAAACATTAAAACTTACAATAGTTATTTTTGCCCATCCAAACAAAGATAATACTAAGAGAGAAAACGCGCCTACAATGGCCACCCAGAATTCTCTAGACAAATTTGGCAACCCGAAGTTTGCATTGGTATTTTTTCCACATTTGGGGCAGAATTTAGTTTGATTCGCCATTTTATTCCCACAATAAGAACAGAATTCCATATTATCATTCCCTTTTACTTATTTATCCTGCAACGCCTTCACAAAAATGCTTTTTATTTCATATATGCTCCTAAAGCCTAGCCCCCAAATCCTGAATCCTGGATCCTTAATCCTGCAACGCCTCAACCCCCGGCAATGGCTTGCCCTCAATAAATTCCAAACTTGCGCCGCCGCCTGTGGAAATAAAATCCATTTTATCGGCATGCCCAAGTTGCGCCACTGCCGCCGCAGAATCACCGCCGCCGATTATAGTGTAGGCATCGGAATCTGCCAAGCATTCAGCAATAGCATTGGTTCCATGCGCAAAATTCGAGAATTCGAAAACGCCCATCGGCCCGTTCCAAAAAACAGTTTTGGCGTTTTCAAGCTCTTTTTTGAAATATTCAAGCGATTGCTTGCCAATATCAAGCCCCTCATATTCTTCGGGGATGTTATTAGTCGGAAAAACAGTGCTCGGGCTCTCATTTGAAAACTCTTTTGCCGCAACGGTATCAATAGGAAGCACCAGCTTAACGCCTCGCTCCATGCTATCTGTAATAATTTCCCTCGCCAAATCCAGCTTGTCATCCTCGCATAGCGATTTGCCAATGCTGCCGCCCATTGCTTTGATAAAAGTGTAGGCCATGCCGCCGCCGATGATAATACTGTCGGCTTTGCTCATAAGGTTTTTGATAACGCCGATTTTATCCGAAACTTTAGCGCCGCCCAAAATTGCAACAAACGGGCGAGCAGGCTCGCTCAAGGCATCACCAAGATTAGAAAGCTCCTTTTCCATCAATAATCCTGCATAGCTCGGCAGAAAATGCGTAACCCCCTCGGTTGAAGCATGCGACCTATGTGCTGCACTGAATGCATCATTAACGAAAACATCGGCAAAACCGGCCAGCGCCTTTGCAAATTCCGCATCATTTTTTTCTTCTTCTTTGTGAAAACGCAGGTTTTCGAGAAGCACAACTTCGCCCGGTTGCAAAGCATTAACCTTATTTTGCGCATCCTCGCCTATTACATCGTGCGCGAAAGTAACGCGAATATCGGTGTTTTCATTGAAATAATTAGCCACCGGCTCAAGCGAATACTTCAAATTGAATTCGCCCTTGGGCCGCCCAAGATGCGCGATGATAACTATCTTTGCCCCTTGCTGCTTTAAATACTCAATTGTCTGCAAGCTTGCTCTAATGCGAGTATCATCGGTCACTTCTCCATTTTGCAATGGAATATCAAGGCCTGCACGCAATAACACAGTTTTCCCTTGAAAATCAAAATCTTTTACAGTTTTCTTGTTCATTACTTAACCTCTCCTAAATCAAAAAATATGCAAATAATATATAAAATTTACATATCGATGTCAATTATTTCCCGTGTAGGCGGGGTGGGCGGCTTTAAAAACGGAAAGAAAAAATAAAGCAACATACGAATTGCATCGTGAAAAAAGCGATATATAGCTTTGAAAAAGCGTTTTGTTCTTTTCATCCTTTTCTCCTTTGGTTCAAATTCCTAAAAAATGATTTATCAATATTCTCGGCATAATCAGGCGGCAGGCGAAACGCCCACGCGTTTAGCTGCCCCGGAATATTCATGCGATGCTCGGAATCCAAAAACAGCAAATCCTGCGCCTGAATCATAATTTTATCGGCTCGGCAATTCCAAATCTGTTGCATGTATTCTTTTGCAAGCGGAACCGACGGATAATTCTTAAACACCGAATCGCAGAAACCAACCAAAGTGTCATTATCATGTGTGCCGCTGTAATACACACAAGTTTCGGCAATTTGCTGCGGCAAATGCGGATTATCGGGATTGCCGTCAAACCCAAATTGCAGCACCTTCATATTTGGAATTTTGCAATACTGCACAAAACTCTCCAAATTCTCGCTCCACGCGCCCAAATCCTCAGCGATTAGGCGAGAAGCATCCACCTTTTCTGCCACCGCCTCAAGCCACGCATAAGGGCGCGCATTCTGCCATTTTCCCTCCAGGCCATTGGTCGCCGAAAGCGGCAATTCCCAATATTCAACCAGCCCGCGAAAATGGTCGATACGCAGATAATCATATTTTTTAAGCTCGCCGGCAATCCGTGCCGCCCACCAATCTAAAATGCCTTCCGCATCCCAATTATAAGTGGGCACGCTCCACGCCTGCCCATCTTTTGCAAAATAATCAGGCGGCGCCCCTCCTTGTGTTTCCAAATTAAAAATATGCGGATTATTTGCAACCTCATCGGAAAATCGTGAGACATAATAAGGAATATCTCCAATAATCTCTATGCCTTTATCATTCGCATATTTCTTTAATTTAAACCACTGAAGCCTAGCCTCTGCCTGCAAATCAATGTTTAAACTCTCCAAAAACTCCATCCGCTTTTGTTTGAACGAATAGTCGACTTTAGTGGCAGTGCTTTCGTAGGGGCGACCGTCCTCGGTCGCCCGCGGGGCGATGAGGGCATCGCCCCCTACGCTCGTGGGTTGCCCTTCTGCTTCGTAGGGGACGGCGCCCTGGGCGTCCCGCCGCTTGGAAACACCACATTCACCTAAATCCTGAATCCTGAATCCTAAATCCTGTTTCTGCCCTTCCAACTGCGCCAGCGTTATAACTCCCCCCTGATACATCATCGGTAAATCAATAAAAAGCGGATTAAAATCATTAGGATGTGATGAATTATACGGAGAATTTTCCTCATCGGTCGGGCAAAGCGGCAAAACTTGCCACAAATCAAAGCCCAACTCCGCCAGTAAATCCACGAATCTATATGCCGCCGCCCCAAAACTCCCAATCTCATATTCCCCCGGCAAGCTTGATATATGCAAAAGAACTCCTGTTTTTTTCATACTCAAAAGATATCAATTACCCTTATCCTTGGCAAGTTTTATAAAAATGAAATGCTTGCATAACAATTTCCAGTTATTAACACTTTACAAATTTTTTAAAACTGTTATAATGTAATTATGATGAAAAATTTTAAATACATATTAGCAGTTTTGTTGATTTCGGCACTGATTTTGCCAACATTTCCCGCTCAAGCCCAATTCTCCGATGTTAACCACATAACCTGGGCAAAAGATGCAATTAATCGCCTAAGCGATATGAACATCATTAAAGGCATGGGCGACGGCAAATTCGAGCCGAACCAATCGGTCACCCGCGGGCAGTTTGCCTGCATTATCGTGCGTGCTTTTAATCCGCCAAAAGGCTGGGGGCATGAGTTCCCCGATGTCAAAACCGGCGATTATTTTCATGACGATATCCAAACAGCCCGCGCTGCCGGAATAATAATGGGGCGTGAGGACGGCAAGTTCTACCCCAATGAAAAAGTGAGCCGCCAGGATATGTTCGTCATGGTTTCGCGCGCCATAGCTTCGAATAACACCGGCGGCACGCTAAACTTCAAGGATAATGATAAAATCGCGCCGTATGCTTTGGATGCAATCCGCAGTTTGCTTCCCTATATTAAGGGCGATGACCAAAACAATGTCCGCCCGCGCGATCCTTCAAGCCGTGCAGAAACTGCCGTTTTTATTGATAGGGTGCTAAATGAACTGGCTGCCGCTGAGGCGCCGTCCACTGCTGCTCCGATTGTCGGCACTGTTTTTATTCGTGGCGAGGCTGAGGTATCTGCCCAACATGCCAAAGATTGGGCGCGCACACGCGGTGCTACCCAAAAGTTCGTAAACGCCGCCGATAACTATTGGAAGTATGGCGCGCAGACGGGCATCAGAGCCGATATTCTCTACGCGCAATCCGCAAAAGAAACCAATTTTGGTCTATATACCGGTGCGGTGACAGAAAACATGAACAATTTTGCCGGTATTAAAACATCCACGGCAACCGGCGATGAAACCGATGACCATGAGCGATTTGCCACTCTCGACGATGGCGTCCGCGCGCATTTTAACCACATGGCAGCCTACATCGGCGCCGCCCCGATCGGCACTCCGCATGCTCGTTATCATATCGCAAAAAATACCGCATGGGCAGGCACAATTATCTATGTCGAAGAGTTGGGAGGCAAATGGGCGCCGGAGCCGACCTATGGCGTTAGCATCCTTCGCGACTTTTTAGGCAGCATGAAATCGTTCAAATTTGTTCCAATGAATAAAAACGATAAAGTAGTGTATATTAGCCCATCAGCGCAGTTTGCCAATACATATGCGGCAGGCGACACCAACGAGGGCGAGCAGATGAACCAAGTTGGCGCTCTACTCTTCAATGAACTAAAAAGCATGGGCTTCAATCCGATTATTGCAAATAGCAGCCTAAATTTTCAGCAACGAGGAGATAATGCCTATGCTGCGGGTGCTTTCGCATATGTAGCGCTGCATACCAATGCAAATGCATCATCAACTTTAGTAAAACAAACCGGCACTGAGTGCTGGTATCGCGGCCTTGATTGGCGCAGTCAATCGCTATCGCAGGCGCTGTATGACCAAGTTGCACCCTTTGCACCCGGCGGCCCTGACCGCGGCCTAAAAGACGGCGCACCTCGCTCCCTGGCAGAAGTGCGCATCCCTAATATGGCAAATTGTCTCATTGAGATTGAATTTCATGATGTGCCTGAAATGGCCGAATGGATTATAAATAATAAAGCGGGAATCGCTCAAAAAATCGCCAAAGGGATATCAAATTACTGGAATACTTTGTAGAAATAATTGCGTGCGCGCTAAAATAAATTCAGCAGTCCACCGACAAATACCGGAACGATAAACCCTTCGAATGCTGCAAAAAGCATAATGAAAGTTAGAAAAATGGTTGCCATACGCATCCATTTTCTTTTATCCTCTGATTTTATTGCTCTCACGCTAAAATAAATCGCAATCGGCAGAAATAGAATAAAATGTAGGAAATTGCTGATCAAAATCAACAGAATCCCTTTGAAAGCATATTTATATAGCACCAGCTTAATCATAAAACCAAGCGAAAACCCCTTGAAAAAGTTGGCTAAATAAACTAAAACTCTAAG
>WRBX01000035.1 GCA_009784335.1 Oscillospiraceae bacterium | reverse complement strand
CCGCGAGTGACGCAAATCACGGCATTTTTCGGATTACGGCCGGTGGCGAATGCGTTGAGGCCGGCCTCTTCCATGATATAAACGCGAGGCATGGGCATTCCGCTGGCTATAATCAGCCCTTCCATTGCATTTTTCACTTTTTTATCTGCATATTCGTCGGCAGGCTTGGCGCGAGTGACGGCTAGGATGATTTTATCGGAGAAGAAATACGAGAAAAATGAGCCGATAAATGAGGCGCCGACGGCGATAGGGATAGCGAAGTAGCCGAGTTCAGGCGAGATAAAATACATAATAAAATAGAACACCAGGGCAACAAATACTGCCACAAGAGTTGCTATAAATAATGTTTTATTTTTATTTCTGCGGATTGAATTGAACATGGCTTCCTCCAATTAAAAATTAACAAAGAACAATTAACAATGTTTGATAATTTGCTCCGCAAATTTGATTTTATAAAATCATTTGAAATTCGTTAGAATTTCTTCCACAATTGTTAATTGTTATTTATTAATTTTTAATCTAAAACTTCACTGCTACTGCTTCCTTCGCCTTCTCATCGGTAACTTCAAAATATTCGGCTTTGGTATACTTCATAATATTGGCGATGATGTTGGTTGGGAAAACGAGAATCGCATTGTTGAAGCGGTTTACGCTATCGTTATAGAATTGGCGAGAGAATGCGATTTTGTTTTCGGTATTGGTGAGCTCTACTTGAAGCTCTTTGAAGTTTTGATTTGCCTTCAAATCGGGATAATTCTCGGAAACGGCGAAGAGAGATTTAAGCGTGCCGGATAAAACATTATCGGCCTCGGCTTTTTCTTTAACTGTTTGCGCCTTGTTCATCATGCTTCTCGCCTCGGTCACGGCTTCGAAAACACCCTTTTCATGCGCGGCATAACCCTTCACGGTTTCAACTAGATTGGGGATTAAATCGAATCTTCGCTGAAGTTGCGTGTCGATTTGTTTGAGGGAGTTTTCCAGCCCGTTCTTTTGGCGGATGAGTCCGTTGTAGGTTAGGACGAACCAGAGTAGTAATAATGCTAGAATTATTGCTGCAATAATCATAATTTTTCCTCCATTCATTTATTTTACATAACTATATTGTTTTGTATTCATTGTTGTCAAATTTTATTGACAAATTTTGCAAAAATAGTTAGAGTGGTTTTATGTACATAATGATTGACAAGGATACCAGTGTTTTGGCGAAGAATTTGATTGGTGTTTTTGATATGGAGCGAACGACGGCTGATAAGATAACAAGGCAGTTTTTGGATAATGCCGAGAGCAAGGGCGATATGGTGCAAGATACAGGGGGGCAAATTCCGCGCTCTTTTGTGGTGACTGAGAAAGATGGCCGGCAGAAAGTGCGGTTGAATATTGTTTCATCCGGAACGATTGGAGAAGCAAGGATTTAGCATTTAGTTTTTAGCATATAGCATTTAGGTATCACATAGGAAATCAAATGCTAAATACTAGATGCTAAATGCTTGAAGGATAAAAGATGAATCTTGAAAAGTCATTTTATCAATTTATTGACCAGCATTTTGGCAAGATAAATCTTACATTTTGCAGTATTTATTTGTATGCGCTTAGGTTTGCCAGTGATGGTAAGAGAGTGCCTAAAATGAGTCAAATCGCAAGCCATATGAATTTGATTCCCAGCGATGTGCATTCTGCCTGGCTTTTTTGGGTGTCGAAGGGGTTGGCTTCGATTGATGGCGAGGATGTCACTTTGAGCTTAGTTGATACTGAGGCTATAAAATCGGCGACGGTTGATAAGAGGTTTGCGAGCTTAGCAAAATCGGTTTCGCGCGAGATTGGGGATTTATCCAGCCGTGATATGGAAACGCTTCGATACATTCATGAAAAGATTGCCTTGCCGAGGCAGGTGGTGCTGCTACTTATTCAATTTGCGCATCGTGACAGGGGCAAGAAATCAATGAATTATATTGAGAAAATGGCGATAGATTGGGCGGACAAGAAGATTGATACCGTTGAGAAAGCCGAGCGGTATATTGCTAATAGTAAAAAAGGGACTGACCTTAAGAAGGAGCGCACTGCGGCTAAACCGACGGCAGCTAAGAGCAAGGTAACGAATTTTGAGCCGAGGGCAAAGGCAAATGTTGATGATTTAGAGGATTACTGGATGAATGAGCTTGAGAAGCAAGCTTCGATGTAGCATTTAGTTTTTAGCATTTAGCATTTGGTTTCCCATTGCAACTTAAATGCTAAATACTAGATGCTATATGCTTAATGCATTTTGGATTCAGGAGGTTTTAATTGTGGAGTATTCTAGAGAATTATATGAACTTGCAGATGTTGAGCTGGAAAAGCGGCGGGCGGAGAATGCGCGGCAATTGGCTGAGCGCAAGCAAGAGATTTATGCCCGAGTGCTTGGTTTGAAGGCGATTGATGGCAAGATTTTGGATTTGCGGCTTGCGATTATGAAGAAGAAATTCAAGGGCACGGCCAAGCATGAGGCGGAGATTGACAAGCTAATCAGCGAGCGCAAGGCTATTTTGCGCACAAACAAGCTTAGTGATTTGGATTTTGAAGTGCAATATTATTGCCCGTTGTGCCGAGATACCGGAGTTAGCGGATATAAAATTTGCGGGTGCAAGATGGATATTGTGCGCAGGGCTGCGGTGAAGCGCGCTGATGCTTCCAGTGATTTTTGGCAGAGTTTTGATGATTTTAGTCTTGATTATTATCCCAGCGATGTAGGCAAGCGGGGCAAGACTAAGAGGCAAATTGCCGAGCTTATTTTGAATGCGGCCAAAAAATTCGAGAGCGGAAATGCGTTGATATTTGGTGCGGTTGGCGTGGGGAAGACTTTTCTTTCCGAGTGCATCGCAAATAAGTGGGCGAGCGCGGGCAAAACTGTTTGCTATTATTCTGCCACGCGGCTTTTCTTGATGCTCAATGAGCAATACTTCAACAAGGATAAAGTGCGCGATTTAAGCGATAAGGTGAGCCTGCTATACGAGGCGGATCTCTTGATTATTGATGATTTAGGCACTGAATTTCGAAATAGTTTCACCGAGAGTATGTTTTTTGATATTCTAAATTCGCGGCTGCGTGATAGAAAAAGCATGGTGATTAGCACAAATTTGGCGCAGCATGATATTGCAGGCATTTATTCCGATAGGATTTATTCGCGCATTCGCGGGAATTTTCAAGTGTGGGAGCTTTTGGGGGATGATATAAGAGAGCTAAAGCTAAGGGGATAGTTTTTTAACGCTACCGCTTTATACACGGATGACACGGATTTTGACGGATGCCCACAGATTAGGTTTTGAGCGTTTTTAAGGCGAATGCGTTGAAAACAAATCCGTGTTAATCCGTTATCGCCGTAGGCGACCCGTGTATGCGCGTAGCGCATCCGTGTCCCAAGCGGGAGCGCAAAAAAGGATACATTTATGAAAAAGTTACTATTTATCGTTTTATTTTCCACATTGATTCTTGCCGGGTGTGGTAAGAGTGAGCCGGCGGAGCTTTGGGTACTCAATCAAAGCGATGCGATTTCGGGCGATGTGTTGCTTGATTTTGAGAAGGGGCATGGTGTGAGGGTGGTCTATAACACTTATGAGACCCCTGAGGAGATGTATCAAATCCTCATCGAGCATCCCGGTAAATATGATGTGGTTTTTGCCACTAATTACTACACGCAGCGGCTGCGGACCGAGGGCGCGTTTACCGAGATTGATTTTTATTCAATGAAAAATTACAAAAATATTCAGAGTGAATATTTGCCGTCGGTGAAATATAATATTCCGTATATGACCGGAACTTTGGGGGTTTTATACGATGAGAACAAAGTGCATACTAAGATTGATAGCTGGAAAGCGCTTTGGGATAATCAATATCGCGATGAGATTATTATGACACCGGTGATGATTGAGGCGCTGGCGATTGCTTTTCGGGTGCGCGGGTTTGATGTGAATTCCACCGGCGAGGTGCAGATTAAGGATGCGGCGGATGAGCTCAAGGCGCAGTGGGATGTTGTGCAGAGTTATCAGGCACTGAATGTTGCAGAAAACATGGCTTGGGGGCGGGCCACTTTGGCGGCGGCGACATCGAACAGGGCGGAGCTTGCGATGCGTAAGGCGCGGCAGACAGGCAATGCAAGCCTCAAATACATAATTCCGCCCGAGGGCAGTGCGCGGTGGATTATTTCTATGAGCATTCCGCGGGATGCGAAAAATCCCGATATGGCGATGAATTTTATTGATTATATGTGCGAAACCGATGTGGCGGCCCAGAATTCGATGGCCAGCGGCATGACCAGTGTGCTTGATGGGGTGCGCTCGAAATTGCCTGATGAAGCGAAGAATAGTTATGTGATGTATCCCGAGCGTTCGGAGCTGCAAAAGTGCATTTTTTGGAGATATGATACTCAGGGCAGCGGGCGATACGAAACAATGTGGAGAGTGATTAAGGCGAATATCTGGGTAAAATAGTTTTGTTCCAAGGGGCCATCGCCCCCTTGAACCCCCACTGTTTTCGCCTCTGCCAAAATCATAGATTTTGTCATTCACACGAAAACGATTCCAATTTGATTATTTCAGTCGCTCAGCGCGAACATTTTCGGTGTGAGTGCTTTGCCACAAGGCCTCCCCTGTTAAGGGGAGGTGGCAGCCGCAAGGCTGACGGAGGGGTTCGGTTTTTGGATAAGAGATTTGTTAGCAATAGCGAAAAAGAGACTTTTGAGATAGGCAAGAGCTTGGCGGATAGGGCGAAGGTTTTTTTGTTATATGGTGGGCTGGGTGCGGGGAAAACGGTGCTGGTGCGGGGGATTTGCGCGGCGCTTGGGGTGCGCGAGAGTGAGATTCATAGCCCGACATTTGCCATCGTGAATGAGTATCAGTCGACAGTTGACAGTCGACAGTTAACAGTATTTCACTTTGATGCTTATAGATTAAGTCCAAAAGAATGGGTTAATGGCGGGTTTGATGAGTATTTGGAGCAGGGTGTTTGCTTGATTGAATGGGCGGAGAATGTGCCGGATTTAACGAAAAACGAAAAACGAATAACGAATAACGATTGTGAATTTTCGCAAGCGAAAATTGACGATATGAATGTAATAAAAATCAAAATTGAGGGAAGTGGGGATGAGCCGCGGTGCATAACGATAGACAGCTGACAGCTGGCAGCCGTCAGCTGATTTTGGGGATTGATACTTCCACCTCTATTTTGGATGTGGCGATTTTTGATGAGAGCGGAGAGGTTTTGGCGAGCGAGATTTCGGATAATGAGCGCACGCATTCCGAGCGGGTTATGCTTGCTGTGGATAGTGTGATGGCGAAGGCAAAGCTGAAACTTGCTGATATTGATGTTTTTGCTTGTTGCACGGGGAGCGGGTCGTATACCGGGGTGAGGATTGGGGTGGCGACGGCGAAGGGGCTGGCTTTGGCGACGGGGAAGGAAGTAAAAGGAATTTCGAGCTTTATGCTAATGTCGCACAAAGCAGTTAGAAGTGAGAAGTTAGGGGTTAGCATCTTTATTCCGATTATTGATGCGCGGCGGGGGGCGGTGTTTGCTGCGGCATATAAACTGTCAACTGTAAACTGTCAACTGTCAACTGTTATGGAGCCGCAGCGGATTGATTTGGAGGAGTTGAAGGCAAGATTCGCGGGGCAGGATTATCAGCTTATAGAGCCGCATGGGGGCAAGTGGCAGGGTGTGACAATGGATATGCTTGGGGGAGTGGACATAGTTTATTTAGGAGGTTCGGTATGATTTATTTAGGGTGCGACCATGGCGGGTATGAGCTGAAAAATGTGATTGCTAAGCATTTATTGAAGCTGCAGTTGAGCTTTGTTGATTCGCCTGTGATGGACGATGAGCCGGTGGATTACCCCGATATTGCGCGGTCGATTTGCGGCAAGCTTGGCGAGGGCGACAAGGCGATTTTGGTGTGCGGCACGGGGATTGGCATGGCTATGACGGCGAATAAATTCAAGGGAATTCGCGCTGCGTGCGTGAGCGATACTTTCTCTAGCAAGATGGCCAGGGCGCATAATGATGCAAATGTGCTGTGCCTTGGCGGGCGGGTGCTTGGTGCGGGGCTGGCGATTGAGATTGTGGATGCGTTCTTGGCGACCGATTTCGAAGGCGGGCGGCATCAAAATCGAATTCAAAAAATCGAATTCGATTCGACTAATAATGAATAGTGAATAACTGTTGATGATTTCGCTTCGGCGAAATCTTTATTTTAAGGATTTATATGAAAGAATTTGTAATTGATAAGAATACGGCAACGAAGCTGATTAAGTTTATTCAGAAGGCTGCGAAAAACTTGCCTGAGAGTGAGGTTTATCGCGCGTTGCGGAAGAAAAAGGTGCGGGTGAACGGCGCGCGGGTGACCGATAGTAAATATGAGCTCCGGCCCGGTGATGTGGTGGAGCTTTATATTAATGATGAATTTTTTGCGCCGATTGATGGGGAGCGCATTTGGGAGATGACCACTGATGATTTGATTGTGGTTTATGAAGATGAGAATTTGCTGATTATTGATAAACCGGCGGGGATTTTGTGCCATGAGGATGAGAGCGAGAATGTGCACACGATTTTGAATAAGGCGCGGAAGCACTGCGATAATCCTGAAATTGCGCTGTGCCATCGGCTTGATAGGAACACGCGGGGGCTGCTGATTTGCGCCAAGAATGCGCTGGCTTTGCGGGAGATGACCGAGATTATTCGCGAGCGAGCTTTGCGGAAGTTTTATGTGT
>WRBX01000034.1 GCA_009784335.1 Oscillospiraceae bacterium | reverse complement strand
TAGAATAGTTAGGATTGACGGCAATATTTATTATACCGGAGGCGATGCCAGCAATTACACCGATAAAGAAACCGTGAGGTTTGGCGATATTGTCGGCAGAGTTATATGGCACTCATCTTTTTTAGGCAGCATTATCACATGGGCAAGCAAACCTATAAATATGCTATGCTTTATAATATTGCCGGTTGGTTTAATCACTTTTTTCGATGTGGGTAAAGGATATTCATTGATAAAAAAGTTTTTTTCTAAGGAAAGAGGAAGAAAATTCATTAAGAAAAAAGTGCCGAAAACGATTATAAAAAAGAGAAGGGGAAGGGAAAATAAAAAAAGATTGATTCTTAACACATAAAAAACGGTGAGCAAAAGCTCACCGTTTTATTTTAATTAGTTTGAATAGGGGCTGCTTATTTAATCCAAGAAGCAGTAGCACCGGTTTCAATGCCGAATGTTAGCAGAGTTCTGAAATAGCTGTTAGCAACATTATTAACAGTGTCTGCATCGGCTCCTTCAACCCAGATATATACTGAGAATTTAACAGCACGGCCGCCTTCAAGGTAGAACAAACCAATTTTATCAGGATTTAGAGATGGTCCGGCTCCTTGTAAAAAGTTTGTTTCATCTGTAAGGTAATCAAAAGTAACTTGCAAATCTTTGCCGCCTTCACCACCCACATTCATATTCTCAAGTGTGTATGGATCCGGAATTGCCTCGGCTTTTGTGATTGCAAGAGTCGGCAGTTTTAAATCTCCGCCGGGGCCACCAAATGATGCGCCAAGGTGCCCTTTTGCATTAGGCTCCCAAACGACTGCTCTTGGAGCGGCAGGCGCTACTCCGGCGCCTCCTTCAGCTTCGGTAGAGAAACCAATACGGACGGTGTTTTCTATGTATTTCTTCAAGTTTTGGTCACTAGTAATCCTCACACCGCCGGTTGTTTCAATAGCTGCAACATAAGATTTTCTCAATCCTTCGGCAGCTGCCGCGCCGTCGAGATAAACGACACCACTGTTATTTGATTTAGCCCATAAATCAAATTTTACATATCCGCCTGCCGGAAGTGGATCACACGCTACATAATCTGTTGGCTCTCCTTTTAGATTTAATTCGCGAGTGAAGAAATTCTGATTCGAAGTGGTAAAAATACTGGATGCATTCAGCATTTCAGTCGGGAACGAGTTTGCCTGCCTTTGAAGAGTATCGCCACCTATGCCATTTTGAATCATATCTCTGGTGATTGTTGCGAACCATAATCCCGGGTTTAGATATGGTTTAGTCAGATCGTCATAAGATGCATGCTCTGGGTCCATCTGAAAGTTGTGATAAGGTGATAGATAAAGCTCATCTGTTGTTTTAACATACAGATCGATGTCCTTCACCTCGGGGTTCGACACGAATGTGAACCATGCATATGTAGCGCTGATAAGGGCAATACCCGCAATACATAGCATTGAAATCGCCGCGAACAATTGTGTTTTTAATGTGCCTTTGTTTTTTGTTTGGTTAGACATGATAGTCCTCCTTAAATAAATTTTAGTTGAATGAATAAATTTTTGTCAATTTTTGTCATTCACTATTTGTATCATATCATATTTTTTTTTAATGTCAATACAAAAAATGGCAGTTATGTTAAATTTTGGTAAAGATTGTGTTAAGTTTTTGTAAAGAAGTTGTTTTTTCATGATTGTTACGCTATTTTTAAGTTGAAAATTTCTTTGCAAAAAAAGTGTTTTTTTTACAAGATTTATATATTTTCGGGCTTCGAATTTAGAATCAGGCTATTTTGTGGCTTTTTTATGGATTTCTATTTAACACAAATATATCATCATTAGGGAATCTTTTATCTATAAAATCAAAAACAGGATATCCGTTAGAGCCGAGGCGGCTGGCCAGGGCATCTTTGCCGGAAGCGTTAATGGTAAAGAAGTTTTGCGGATTGCCCGGCTGGCGATTAAATTCAAGCCGTAGAGTGTCCAGCGGAGCGGCGCCTGTGCCATATAAGAAATATGGAAGCACTTTTGAATATTGATAGCCACTTGCCGTAACCGGCTTGGTTACATCATAAATATAGTCAACAGTTGGCAGCGATGCATATCGTTCAACATTGCGGTGGTCATTTTCTCCCACTATTTGGCCGCCAACGGCTAAGTAAGCAAAAAGCGGAGCAGTATCGCTCATTCCCGAAACGCCATATTCACCGTTTTGCGTAAATTCAAGCTCAAAAGCATATAAATTGCCGTCATTTGGCAGGCTCATAGTGGTGCTGCCTTTTAGCAAAACATTATTATTAGCAATAGCACGAGCAGTGTCTACTATATAAAAAGGATTGTTCGCAACGGCTCCGGTGCCATATTTTGCTAATATAAAAATCTTGGCAGGGTTTTGAACCGATGCTTGGGCAATTTTAAAATAGATAACCGAAGGAATAGCACTATCACCAACGCTGCCAACGCCTGTCCATTCATTAAAAATAGTAGTTCTGGAATTGTTGCTGGCTTCTTGGAATTGAATTCCGTGAGTGAAACTTTCAATTTGTTTGTTTCCATAAGGGTCATACATTTGCATTTGAAAATCACGGAAAATCCAATTGGGGTCGTTCAAATCATTATAAAGAGCAGGGTTTAAGCTTATCGGCACGGAATTAGCAGTTGTGTTTGCTACTGTAGAGTAATTCGAGCCCGACGGAACATACATAACAGATGAATGCTCACCGCCCAGCGAGTTTATTGTTGCCGTTCTGTAACCGTTACCGGTGTGCATTTCAAATATACCTTTGGCGCGAATACCTGATGCCGAATTGAAAACAACTAAATTATTACTGTCGCGAGTACAAACCGAAGTGCTTGCCGCCGGCGGAGTGTAGTTTGGCGGAATATTGGCTGTCACCATATCCGGGCCGCCGCGTAGAAAATTGAAAACCGTATGCTCGATATTATTTACATCTATATATGTAACGGTTCCGCCAACATTATTATGGTAAAAATCTGAATACCAATATCCCGTGTCGCCCGAGGCGATAATCGGCATATCGTTTCCAAGGGCAGATACGAGAACTTCGTTAATTGTTGCCGTCGCAGCATCCACATAGCCCACCGTGGTGTAGGCGCTGAAATAATCCATATAACCGGTGGTTGCCGGGCTGTTGATATCAATAACAGCATCTTTAATGCTGATGTTTCCGATGTTTCCTTCCAAATGCCCGCAAAGCACACCTATGTGACATTTTTCTTGATTAACTCCCATTTTTACAGTTTTATGTAAATTCGGCACAATTCCTACATAATTGTTTATACTTGTAATAGTAGGATTTTGAAGAATCAAATTATGAACAGAAGCCCCGACTCCTATTATTCCAAATAATCCTATGTCAATTTGGCTATGGTTTGCAACGACAGTTACATTTTTTATAACGCTGTCGCTGCCGTTTAGCTTGCCAATGAAGGGATAATCATCGTTTCCGATGGGCTCCATATAAATTCCTGTCATATCAATCATTGGTTGATTGGAAACAGGGTCTTGCTCATTAGGCATTATTTCAAAATAGTAACTATCCGCACTTAAATCACCTCTGTTATTAAGCACTTCCAGATTTTTCATATGCCCGGTGTTTTGTATTAGAAAGGGATTATTTATATCCACTCCCCATGTGTTATCGGGCGTGTTGGGAAGTTTCCCAAAAGCAACCGGAATTTGGGCAGAGAATTTAATAACCATTTCCTTTTCGCCGGCAAATTCAAAGTATGCAAAAGTGGACATGCAAAGCAATATCAAAGTGCATATAATAGAAAGAATGGAATTAACAATCTTTTTCATAGTTTATCCTTATGGCGCAGTTGTTGGTGCATAAAACGGCACACTTCTAAAGCCGAACCCCATTTTCAAAGTGTTGTCCACTTCCGGCACACCACCCGCGCCGGTTAGCAAGCTCATGATAGAGCTAACCGCATCGCTATCAGGAGTTATCCTCAGATAAAAAATCATTTGAAATCTGTCTTGCCCGGCTATTGTTATTTCTTCCACTTCAAAAAAGAAGTCATTGTTAGGAAATAAAAGCTCATTCTCATAAATTATCTCCGGCAGGGCCGTTCCCGCCGGCTCGGCTGTAGCTATCGGAATATCAGTCGGAAACAAGTTTAAAAAACCGTCTTGCGGAAAGGCATTTTGAAAAAGGCTTATGCTTTCTGTCGGCGTAGACACTCTATATTCAGATTTAAGAACTTTAATATCTTGCAGCACAGCAACACCGGTTGCAACACTAAGGCTGGAATTAACATTAAATATTGGCTTAACCTCAAAGTCATCCGCACGAAAATTGCCGGTGATTTTGATTCTATATTGCAGATTCTCGCCGAATGTCGAAACCAAGCTTCCCAGCCATTCATAAAAGGTGATGTGAGGAATGTTTATCAAAAATTCATTATCTGTGCTTTCTACCAGCTCATATTGCTCGGTTGTTTCATTAAATCTTTCAACGGTTATGTTGGATGTTGGATTTTCAATGCCAATAGTTAGTGCGCTTGGTGTGCGAAAATTGAACCAAGAAAAGCTGCCATATGCCAGCAAAACTAATGCAATCATAGCTATTCCAACACTTTTCAATAGTTCGTTTCTACCTAACATCAAAAAATCTCCTGCGCTTTAAAACCAATATTTATCACTTGCCCAATATAACTGTTTTGATTAATGCCCTCATCCACAAAATGAATCTTAAAATTTAGGGCTATGCAATCGCCGTGAACATAAAAATCATTAAAAAGTGAAATCTTGAAAATCAAGGTATCGTCGGTTTTGACAACATCAAAAATTTCCGCTTGAATAGGCGTTAGCTCATCTATTGTAATCGCAATAAGATGTTCGCTGGGGCCATATTCTTTTTGTGCATAAGCGATTTTTGCCGTGTTATCCACATAAGTAAGCCATTCGGGCATGCCGCTTGTTGTTACGCTGATGTTTTTATATGAAGTGTATTGTAAATCGATAAATACGCTCAACTCCATAATATCACCGGGAATTGCATATTTATCAATAATAATAGCCTCGTTGGCATAATTAGGCGGCGGGGTATTATTATTAAAAACTGCGCTAAGATAGAGTGGCATTCCAATATGAGTAGTGTGAAAATCAATGGGCGCAGTGTCGACATTCTTATTATTAATAAACCAAGAACGAGTTAGGCTAACAATCAAAATCACTTCAATGATAACAAAAAGCACATTTAACATCACTCTAAACAGTAATCTTGATTTTGTAATCGCTTTTTTCACTCGTCTTCCTCAATTCTGAGTTTTTCAAAAACAACAGTTGGTATACCTGATATTCTTATGGTTTGCCCGGCCTTTAATGTTACAATGCCCTTAGGCATTTCTTCCTTTAGTCTCACATATCCTGCCGGCTTAATACCCTCCAAAATCGTTATGCTGCCCCAAACAGCTTCTTTGGAGCTTACCTCATAGGTTCCCGGCTCGATATCTAAGCCCGCTTCCCAAACACCTGTTGTTAATTCACTCAGCAATTCCGTTTTCAGCGGCTTGAATACAATATTATCCAGTTTCACAATTCTGATTCTTTGCCCATCAATCAATGTTAAGGCAACGCAGGGAACATATGCTGTTTCTGAGAAATATCCCAACACTTCGCTGACTTCGGGAATATTAGTATCTAGTTCATATACTATAAGGCTTCCAAAATCATTCCCGCCGTTTGTGGCCATATATCGCCCGGCAGCGATTTTCTCGCCAACGATATAATCGCCTTCGCCCAGTGTTACTGCTGCTTTGCCTGTTATATCTTCACGCACGCTAAGCTCAGAATATGGCGGATTTTCTTCTATCTCTGCCGGATCTTTATGCCGCATATTTCCTACAAGCAAAAATACCAAAATAAAAATAGCAATCAGCCCGGTCAGCAGAATCTTTTTTTTATTATTATCATAAAAATCTTGTAGCTTCTTTTTCATGTTTTTCCTCACTGTGAGGGTGCTTTAACAGCATTAAAGCTCATTGTCATTTTAACAAACCCACCTAAAAGGTCGTTGGTGCAATCAGGATCGTTGCCCTCTACCCACGCCACAAAAGTGAATTTATCAACCTGCTCAACATTAAGCGGCTTTGGCGGCAGAGAAACTATGCGCGGCGCCCTGTTGAAAGGAGTAGTGCCGGGCTCGGGTTCATTGCTCCAATTGCTCTTTCTTTTGGCGTATATGGTGGATTCTCCGTTCACATATAGCTCAATTCTAAGCGCTTCATCAACATTTCTATAAATTTCATTAAGGTCAATATCAAGGGTGTAATCAAGATTTCTTGTGCCTGAGTTTTTTAAGTAAACAGTCATTGATATATAATTATCACCGTTATTTTCGCCATCGAGTTCATGCAAATTAGTCGGCAGCATATCCCACGAAATATTCCATAAACCAACAACCGGCGGGCTTTGAATTTCATGCCGCGGCCTTGAAAAATCAGCCGTGTCAGAAATAACCAGCCCAAGATTTATCATTTGCTCGCGGGGAAGAGTCACCGTAAAAGTTCCTCGGTTGGCAAGCAGCGCTGCCACAACGAAATTGCATGCAATAATGGCAAGCAAAGTGAACCACAGAATTGTGAGCCTGTTTTGCGTGATGATTTTGAACATCTTGCGGCTCATTTTGCGGCGCGCCAATATCTCGCTCTTCATTGCCTTATACTTTTTTTCGATTTTATGTACTCCTTTTCTAGCTTATGTTTATTCTAGATAAACTTACGGTTTTATGTCAAAGTTTTTTATGAATTTTACATAAT
>WRBX01000033.1 GCA_009784335.1 Oscillospiraceae bacterium | reverse complement strand
TTACATTGAAAACAAGCGCAAGTCCGAGCAGAGCGTAGGGGGCGATGCCCACATCGCCCCGCTCAAATATAAACATCCGGCCCTAGAAAGCATTTTGGGCAATACTTATGGATGTATTATCTACCAAGAGCAAGTTATGCAAATCGTGCAAGAGCTCGCGGGCTACACACTGGGCCAAGCCGATATACTCCGCCGCGCTATGAGCAAGAAAAAGCATGATATAATGAAAAAAGAGCAAGAGCACTTTCTGGAAGGCTGCGAGAAAAATGGAATAGCAAGGCATATTGCGGCAAGCATTTTTGGTGACATGATGAGCTTCGCCAGCTATGCTTTCAACAAATCCCACGCCGCCGCCTATGCCGTAATTGCCTATCAAACCGCTTATCTGAAAGTGCACTATCCGGCAGAATTTATGGCCGCGCTGCTCGGCACAGAAACCGATAACACTGATAAAATCACTAAATATATTGCTGAAAGCCGCAATATGGGCATTGAAATCGCGCCATGTGATATCAACGAGAGCATGGAAAATTTCACTCCGATAGACGGTAAAATTCGTTTCGGCCTAGTTGCAATCAAAGGCCTCGGCCACGGCATTGTAAATAATATTTTAGCCGAGCGCAAGGAAAACGGCACCTTTAAAAGCTTCCATGATTTCCTCACGCGTATGCTGGAATATGATATAAATAAGCGCGCAATCGAAGGCCTAATCAAAGCAGGTTCCTTCGATCGCCTCGCCAAACGCTCGCAACTTATCGCCATCTACGAACACACCCTCGCCGACCTCCAAAAAGCAAAAAAAACCCAAATCACCGGCCAATCCTCAATGTTCGATGAAACCGACGACGACACCAACTCCACTCTCAATTCTCAAAACTCCACTCTTCCAGATGTTCCCGAATTTCCCTTCTCCACACTCCTCGCCCTCGAGCGCGAGTCCACCGGCATTTTTATGAGCGGTAGCCCACTCGATGAATATAAGGAAATAATCAAAAACTACAAACCTAACAATGTAGAGGAACTGCACGCACCTGCCCCCCCTGCTAAGGGGGGGTGGCATGCCGAAGGCATGTCGGGGGGGTTATCTTCCACACAGATTAAAGATGATAGCAATGTAACCATCGCCGGCATCCTCCAAAGCATCAAAACTAAAAACACAAAAACCGGCTCCACCATGGCATTCGCAGAAATCGCCGATGAAACAGGCACAATCGAAGTCGTGATTTTCCCTAAAACCCTCGACCAATATCGCGCCGGGATCGCTGATGGCAATGTGGTAATCCTGAAAGGCCGCGCGCAAATTAAGGGAGATGTCCCGCCTAGTGTTATCACCCAGTCCATCCAGCACCTAACTCGCGACACCCTCCAAAAAGTGTATATTAAAATTCCAAACGAAGAGGCGCTTAAAGAAATCACCCCAAAACTTGAATTCTTCCATGGCAAAACCCCCGTCTACATCCACAACGCCGAGAGCAAGCAAACATCCCTCGCCCCCGAACCCCTATGGGTAAACCCCTGCGATGCCCTCGAGAGAGAAATAGAGGATTTAGCTTGTGAAATTGTCGTAAAATGAATAATTCCCCTCCGTCGGAGGGGTGGCAGGCGAAGCCTGACGGGGTGGTGTCCTCAAAACTCAATGAATAATGAAGAATTAATGATGAATAATGAATAATCCGGCAAAGAGGCAAGCATATTATTCACTATTAATTATTCATCATTCATTATTCATTAAGGTTTTTTGGCAAAAAGTTGACGAAACCTACCTACTTTGATACACTATCAAATATTAAAAGGGGAATAAAATGTCGCGTAAGGCAGAATACGCAAAAAATAACCGAAAACAAGATTTAGCAAACGAAAAATTGCTAAGCCTTCTTGCGCTTGGCGAAAAATACCTAAATAACCAGCGCAAAGAATTCGCCGATAACCCCGATATGATGTTCAAGCTCGATTATCATATGCCCACCGTCACTAAATGCGCCAAAAAAATCTACTCCGATGATTTGATTATATATATCGCATCGGTTCTGCACGATATCGGTCGCGGCGAGGAACTAAAGCGCACCGGCGGTTTTAGCGGTCAAGGTGCCGATGACCACCACAAAATCGGTGTTACTATTCTGGATAAAATGTGGCGCGAGGTCGGTGGCGATTTTCTATCATTAGAATATCAACAAATCCGAAATGCTACTGAATTCCATGGCATGATTGATTTGCAGGTAAATGGCGAAACGGTCCAACCGCCCGAACTCGCCTTTGCCACCCAAGATGAAATGGAAAAATACCGCGCCGTCACCTTGCTCGATAATATCGCAAATGGCGGCATGGCATATGAATATCTGCGCCGCGAGCAGCAAACGCACTTTAAAAGCGAGGATAAAGGCGGGTTTATTCCGCGCGAAAATCAATGGTCGAAAAAAGTCTCGCCATCTTCTCTCATAAGCTTCAAAGAGGGAGTTTATTTTAATCGTAATATACAGTGCAAAACCTATGCCGATTATTTCCTATTTGCAGGCTTTTTGGCAATGCGAAATCTCAAAAGTGAGAATCTAAAAGTGGTCGAGGCTCAGCTCGAAGTTTTGGAACTTCCAGCCATGGAAGTGTGCTATTTGAATGGCAAAGGCTTGCCCGCAAAAGAAAATGAATTATTCTATAAGCGCAACGCTGCCGGAGAAATCGTCATCGCCAATAAACTCGGCCAAGTGAAGCACAAAAACGGCCTCGAAGCATATAGAAAAATCTTTGAAGATTACCTCGAGCCGCAAATCGCAAAAGAAGCAATGCAGGCATTTGAAAAAACTATCCTGCAAGCCCGCAATCGTATCCATGAAAAAACCATCGCCAAAGATAGAAACCTGCAAAAAAGCATGCGCCAAACCCCATCACTGTAGGGGCGACTATCAGTCGCCCGCACTTCGAAGAAACTACATTTAAAAAGGAGAAAAAAATGGCAAACGAAATCGAAAGAAAATTTTTAGTTGACAAATGGGATTTCCCAGGTTACTTGATTGGCACAGCAGAAAAGTTGGAACTGGTTCAAGCTTATTTGCAGTTTCCGACGCCTGAAATCCCAACCGAAAAGCGTATTCGAAAAAGCAATGATAGCTATTTCTACACAGAGAAAACAAAAAGCAAAGGCAGTTTACTATCTAGGCAAGAGGAAGAAAGAGAAATCACAAAAGAGGAATTCGAAAATCTAATGCTCCAGCAAAAAGGTAGCGTAATACAAAAACTGCGTTACAAAATTCCATATCAATATGATGGTGCAAGTTGTATTGAGTTAGATGTTTATAAAGGATATTTGGGCGGCTTAATTGTTGCAGAGGTCGAGTTTCCTGACATTGAAAGTGGCAAAGGCTTTAATCCGCCAATGTGGTTCGGAAAAGAAGTAACTGAAGATAAAGCCTATAAAAATGCATCTTTGGCACAAAAGGGTTTGCCTGCAGTAAAAAGAGAAATTTACGGAGCGAGATAAACAAAAAACCAAAATCCGTGGGCATCCGTCAAAAACCGGGCGTTACGCATTGAGAATTTTCGCAGAAAATTCCAATGCAGTCGCCCCTACTGTTGGTGTCATCCGTGTCCCAAGCGGGAGCGCAAAGGAAAAGATAAATGCTATCCAAACTGCAAGAACTTTCCAATAAATATCTCGAACTATCCGCCCAAATCAGCGATAGTTCTATTATCGCCGATCAAAATCTCTGGCAAAAGCTCGTCCGCGAGCATAGCGCGCTCGAGCCCATGCACCAAAAATTCGAGGAATACACCAAAACTACCGCCACAATCGACGAAGCAAAAGCGCTCCTCGGCGGCACTTTGGAAAAAGATTTCCGCGAGCTTGTGCAAGCCGAATTCGATGAAGCGCGTGAAAAACTGGAAAAGCTCGAAGACGAAATCAAAATTCTGCTGCTGCCAAAAGACCCCAACGATGAGAAAAATGTCATCATCGAAATCCGCGGCGGCGCAGGCGGCGATGAGGCCGCGCTTTTCGCCGGCGACTTGCTCCGAATGTATCAAATGTATGCCGACACTCGCGGCTGGAAAACCGATATTTTGAACATAAATCAAACCGAGCTCGGCGGCATAAAGGAAGTTTCCTTCGAAATCAATGGCGCAGGCGCCTATTCAGCGCTCAAATATGAAAGCGGCGTCCACCGCGTCCAGCGCGTGCCAACCACCGAATCCAGCGGCAGAATCCACACTTCCACCGTCACCGTCGCCGTCCTGCCCGAAGTGGAGGAGGTGGAGGTTGAAATTATTCCGAACGATGTCCGCTGCGATGTTTTTCGCGCCGGCGGCCCCGGCGGCCAATGCGTAAATACCACCGATTCGGCAGTTCGGCTGACGCACACTCCAACCGGCCTTGTGGTGAGCTGCCAAGACGAAAAAAGCCAGCTAAAAAATAAAGAAAAAGCAATGAAAATCCTGCGCTCTCGCCTTTATGATTTGCTCCAAACCCAGCAGCACGAGGAAATCGCCGCCGAGCGCCGTAGCCAAGTCGGCACCGGCGACCGCTCCGAGCGCATCCGCACATATAACTTCCCGCAATCGCGCTGCACCGACCACCGCATCGGCTTCACATCCAACCGCCTGGAAGGCATTATGAACGGCCAAATCACAGAGCTCATCGAAGCGCTTACTATCCACTACCAAACCGAAGCCCTGAAAAGCAATTCGTAAAATTCCCCTCCCACGGAGGGGTGGCACGCGAAGCGTGACGGGGTGGTGTCCTTAAAACCTCAATGAATAATGAAGAATTAATGATGAATAATGAATAATATTCTCCCCATTCGACCTATTATTCATCATTCATTATTCATCATTAATTCTTCATTAAAAAAGCAATAATTAATTTTCAATGGCAAGGTTACCACCAAATCGTAGCATTCTGCCGCCAAGTTTCGAAGCGCATCCCCCAGCCCGTAGGGGCGACTATCAGTCGCCCGCACTTCGAAGCGCATACCCCAACACCATAGGGGGCGGCGTCCTCGACGCCCCGACCGCACTTGCGCATATAACGAGGCTATCGTGGCTATTGTAGGGGCGACCGTCGCGGTCGCCCGCGGGCGATGGGGACCATCGCCCCTACAACGCACGCACCCACCATATCCGTAGGAGCGAACCGTGTTCGCCCCCAGCCCGTAGCGGCGGCATCCTGCCGCCATACTTCGAAGCGCATACCCCAACCCGTAGGGGAGGCTATCAGCCGCCCGCACTTCGTAGAAACACATTTAAAAAGGAGAATGATATGAACACACCAGAAATACCAAAAGAAATTCTAAAATCTATTACTGTTGTGCTTGAATTCAATCAAAAATATAATGAGATTAGCAGCTCGAAACTTTCGCCTCAAAAGCAATTGGAGTTGATAAAACCATTAGAAAAAGAAGTTGATAATGCGATAATCACTTATAGAAATGAACTGGAAAAAGTTGGCCCTGAAGTGATTAATGAAATCATTAAATATATTGAAGAAAAAAGAGGACAAATGGGAACTTTAAAGGATTTTTATCTATATCATCTAAAATCAAATGCAATTGACGAGTTCCTAAAAAGACCAGTTGTCGAAAAACAAAAGGATAACATTTTGTAAAAGCATGAAAACTCAAATATTCAAAAACCCAATAGACTACCCCAAAGCCGCGGAGATTATAAAATCCGGCGGCCTTGTTGCATTTCCCACCGAAACCGTCTATGGCCTCGGCGCCGATGCTTTCAATGAGCCCGCCGTCCGCAAAATCTTTGAGGTAAAGGGTCGCCCCAATGATAACCCGCTGATTTTGCATGTTTCGAATTTAGAAGAATTGCTCGCTCTAACCGCTCTCGTAGGGGACGATGGTAATCGTCCCGAAAGTGAGGCCGGGGCGCCCGAGACGGCGCCCCCTACGATGCACGACACCACCCCATCAGTTGTAGGGGACGCCGTCCCGGGCGTCCCGCACTTCGAAGTGCAACATAAAAATAAAAACGAAGAATTGCGAAGCAATTCCACAACACCTATTCACTATTCACTATTCACTATTCACTTGATAAAGGAACTTTATCAAAAATTCATGCCCGGCCCATTAACCTTAGTACTCCCCAAGCACCCCAGCATCCCGGGCATTATCACAGCCGGCCTCCCTACCGTCGCCATCCGCATCCCCGCAAACCCCATCGCGGGCGAGTTTATCGCCGCCTGCGGCACTCCAATCGCCGCGCCTAGCGCCAATATCTCAGGCCGCCCAAGTTGCACCACATTCGAGCATGTATTCGAAGATATGAACGGAAAAATCGACGCCATCCTCGACGGCGGCTCCTGCAACATCGGCTTAGAGAGCACCATCCTCGACCTCTCCGTCCCCACCCCCACCATCCTCCGAACCGGCGGAATTTCAGCAGAGCAGTTGCAAAAAGTAATCGGCACCGTGGATATTGTAGGGGCGCACCTTGGTGCGCCCGAAGAAAAACCCAAATCTCCCGGCCTAAAATACCGTCATTATGCTCCAAAGGCTCCGCTAATCCTTGTCGATAATATTGAAGAAGCAGCAGAAAAATATCCCAACAAAAAAGTCGGCAAACTACATAAATCCGCCAACCTCGAAACCTACGCCGCCACCCTCTACGATAACCTCCGCCGGTTCGATATCGATAAAGTCGACCTTATCCTCGCAGAAAAAGTCGATAACACCGGCCTCGGCGTAGCAATCAATAATCGCTTAACAAAGGCGACGATGGGATGAAGAAGAAACTAATTGTAGGGGCGGCCATTGGCCGTCCGCTTGGATGGGCACATTTTTCCCCCCTCGGCGACGGCTATGACATTATTCATAT
>WRBX01000032.1 GCA_009784335.1 Oscillospiraceae bacterium | reverse complement strand
ATTGGAGATATTAGAAAAAGCTGCGGTGATAACTGTGCGTGAGGAGGATTCTTTTGAATATGCCAGGGAATTGGGACTTCAAAATCAAAATATTTATGTAACTGCCGATCCGGCATTTAATTTAGAAAGTGCGAGCAGCGAGCGGATAGATGCGATTTTGGAGCAGAATGGGATAGAGGGAGAGTATTTTGCCGTTTCTGTGCGACCGTGGGCACAAGCGGATAGGGAATTTGCGCAAAAAATGACAAGCTTGTGCACGCGAATTCAAGAAAAGCATAGGCTTACACCGGTATTTATCATTATGCAAGGTGCCAAGGATGATAGGATTACGCGGAGTATTTGTGCGCGGATTTCCGGTGCCAAGATTTTGGAGATTTATGAGGATACGCCGGATGTGATTGGCGTGATTTCACGGGCGAAATTTATGATTGGAATGCGGTTGCATGCGATTATTTACTCGGCGGTGGCGGGGAAGCCATTTGTGGCGATTTCATATGACCCAAAGGTTGCGGCGGTGACCGATAGCCTTGGCATGAGTGAATTTTTAGAAAATGTGGATAATTTTGATGTTGATAGAATAATTAAGAATATAGATGTTATACGCGTTAAAGGTGATATTTTAGAGGGAAAAGTAAAAAACTTGCGAAAAGAAACTTTGAAAGATATAGCATGTGTAAGAAAAATCTTAACAAAAAATTAACATTTCTTGACATTTATGTTAAATTATTGTAAAATATAAGTTGTAATGTGATAAATGGGGGGTTATTTATGAAGAGAATAATTGCAATTGGGTTGGCGGTTTTGCTAGTTTTACCAATGTTTCCTGTTGAAGGAGATTATTTTGCGTATGCGAGAGAAATGCAAGGCGAGATGCCGAATCAAGAGATCCAGGCCGGAGACAGAAAAGCTGCTTCACAAGAAATAGAGCCAAAAGCAGAAATTGATACCGGGATATTTGGAGGAAAAAGCGTACTTAGGATTAATGATGATTTTGAGAACTTTTTAATGGCATCAAGTGTGGTAAGTGCATTTGATTTTTCCCACATAGAGTATGTGAATATTGTGCCGGATTTTATTATTGATGGCATGGGATATATGGAAGCAGAGCGCTTAGCTGCGATTGCGGATGCCAGTTTTTCTTATGATTTCGGCAATGTAACTATTGCAAATGATTTGAATGGAATTACAATTAATAAAGAAGGTAGAACAAATGGTGATAGAAGTAAAAAGTTGGTGATTGAAGAAGGAGTTTTTTATGTTCCTATCCGTATTGCTCAAAATTTAGGTTTGACGATTGAAATGGATTGGGATACGATGAGTTTGAATATTTCAAAGCCATATATCCCACATACTTTGCTTGTTACTACGGATAATATAAATCTCGATACATATGGTGCTGATAGGGCTGTTGTCAGCACAAAGTATCACTGCTTTTTGTATTATAGTTCACTTGAGAAAGCGCAATTTGCATATGAAAAATACACAAATCGGCGCGATGTAAAGGCTGTAGAATTTAATGCTATGCTGGTGCCGCCTGACATTATTATTGAAGAAGCGCCAACTAGTGGAAGCAGAGCAGACAACGATATTATTAATGGAGTTTATTCCGGGAATCAACATGTGGCGCAAGCGATTAATTGGAATGCCGGAAATGAAAATTTAGATCAAATAGCGAATATCTACGGAAATAGAGATGATGATGTTGTCGCTATTTTGGATTCAGGATTTTATCTTGAAGCGCCTTTTGCTAATAATCCAACGATTGTTAATCCATGGGATGTGACAGGAATTCCCGATTCGAATGTATTTGCCCCGAACGGCAATAATGCTCATGGAACATTTATTTTAGGCATTGTTGCACAATTTTCAAAAGGATGTAACATAATGCCGGTGAAGATTGCCAATGACAATGGGCAAAGCACTACAAATGATTCGGTCAATGGATTAAATGCGGTGATTGTTTACAATCAGCAATTAAATGCCCAAGGAAAAAAAGTTGTAGCGGTTAATAATAGCTATGGCGGTTCAGGTAATGTGAATCCTAATCGTCAGGCTAAAATAGATGAATTATATAGTGCAGGAGTAACTGTTGTTACTGCTGCAGGTAATGATAATGCAAATGCTAGAATGCTTAGTCCGGCAAATTCAGATCATGTTATAACTGTTGGTGCGCTGAACACATTTTGGTATGACCCATGGGGCAGCGATCCCGGAGGCGTGCCTGATTCGAGCATTTGCCCTGTGTGGAGTGCAACAAATTATGGTGAAACTGTGGAAATTTATGCGCCGGGAAGATATTTTTATGGCAATACATATGATGCCGGAAGCGGTACAGCAGGATTTCATTGGACATCCGGAACTTCTAACTCAGCACCGGTTGTTACAGGGATTATTATGCTTATGCATAAAAGATTATATAATGCATCGAAATATAATAATTCGCAGCATTCAAATATAATTGAAGTTGACTCAAAATCTATTAATGCATTTTTGCGCGGGGGTGATAATTCTGCGGTTAAGTGGGTAAGGATAGGGGCTACACCTGAGCCTCCCGCATTTACATATTACGGAGATTCATATGAAAGCTTCTTGTATTATTTAGATTTGGAAACTTTATCGAAAACTTCTAAGGTAGAGGCTTGCGAATCGGTATTATATACTGATGGCACAAGTGAACTAAACTATAATTATGAACATTATTTAATTCCAAATGATGCCGGTTTGCCGTCGGCTGATTTAGGAGGCGAGCAGAACCCATTTTTGATTTCGAGCAGCGATAATTTAGATAAACTTGCTAAGAGTGTTTTTTATGGTTTGGATTTAACCGGCAATTACTTTAAGCAAACTCAAGATATTGAGTATTCTAATAATAAGTTTACTCCGATTGGTTTTAGATCATCAGGGGTGACTTATACTAATACTAGTTTAAGATATAAATCTGCTGATATTCTAAGCCCTTTTAGCGGGAATTATGACGGAAATAATAAATCGATAACTTTTACGGAAGATATGACTTTCAACAAATACTATGAGGAAGAAGATATAACTTCTATTCCGGAATATATGGGTGTTTTTGGTTGGATAAAAAATGGTTCTGTAAAAAACTTAAGTATTAAATATAACAACAGAGTATCAGCAAGCACTAATTATCTTGGCGGGTTTGTCGGATGCTTGGAAAATGGAAAAATAGAGAAGTGTTCAGTAATAAACAATAATTCTCAGCAGTCGGAACAAATCAGAGCAATGTCTACTTATACTAATAGTGGTGGGTTTGCAGCGCATATTAAAAATGGAGGACAGATTTTCGATTCATATTCAACGGCTAGTGTGAGCGGATATACTGAGGCGATGTTTTTACCAAATGACGCAATACAAACATTAACTCCGATAAAAGTAGCCGGTTTTGCTATCCAAAATAATGGTTCTATTAATAATTGTTATGCGGCGGGGAGTGTTTATGACATAAAACAAGGGTATGGTGTTTACCCTGAAACTAATGCAGCGAGATTTATTGTAGATTGTGTATGGCCGACTTCCGGACCGACGGCAACACCGTATCCAACGCCGTGTGTTAAAAACAGTTATTGGATACCAAAGGGGGCACAATCGGGTATTCTTAATGGCAGTAATTATACTGAGGGGTGTGGCTTATTGCCTGAAAGCCAGCAAGAATTTGCATCATCTTGGGATTTTTATAGCACATGGAAAATTGAAGCCGGAGAAAATAACGGATATCCTTTCCATAGAGTGGAACCAATACCTTACCCTACACAGACGCCTACCTTGCCGCCAACATTAATGCCTACACAGGTTCCAACGCAAACGCCTACACTATCGCCTACAGCAACGCCAACTCAAACTCCTACGCAACCGCCGACGATGCTTGCAACGCCAACGCCAACGCAGCCTCCTACACAGATTCCTACACAACCGCCGACGATGCCTGCAACATCAACGCCAACGCAGCCACCTACGCAACCGCCGACGATACCGCCGACAATAACGCCAACTCAAACTCCTACGCAGATGCCGACATTAATGCCTACGCAGCTGCCAACAGCAACCCCAACTGATGGGCCAAAACTACCGATTTATCCAACCATAACGCAAACGGATGGTGTTTATGGGCAGCCTCTGCCATCCCCGATTGTCAGCGGTAATTTAGGTAATGGTGAGGTGACATTATGGTATCAAAGGATGCATATTTATGATCCATTTCCATATGATCCAAACGCAGAGAAGTCGATAGTAGGTGGCGGTGATGATCCTGAATGGCCGATTGGAGAAACTCAGTTAATGTCTTTTTCTAGTAATAGAGTTGCATCACAATTAACAGAAGTTAACGCTAATGATATTAGTACTGCTTGCTTACCCCATTTTTATCCATGGACGACGCAGGTGCCTACAGCAGTAGGAACATATAAAATAAGGGCAGTAATAGCTGAAACACAGTATTATTATGGTGCTACGACTCCGGCCGTGACATTCAAGATAAAAAATGCGGCTCAGATTCAAATATGGAATAATGGAAATCAAAAAGTTGAAAATAGCGCAGGAATCCAAATTCTGGAAAGCAATAGTATTTTTATGGATATAGCGCGACCATTGATAGATTTAACAAAAAATCTGTTAGAGGTTATTGACAACCGATTATTTAGCAGATAATTACAAAATTAAGAGCAGAGACTAATTATTGGCCTTTGCTTTTTTCTTGCAAACAAAAAGAAGCTCAAACAAAAAGAACCACGAGAGCCGTGGCACAAAAGATATTTGAAAACCTGCTTGGCAGGTGGGTGCTTCTATGGTGGATTGAAAGTCCCCACCCCACACTTACTGCAGTAATGATAAGAATCGAAAGATCGTTTTGCGGATGGCCATGCGTTTCGATATTACTATTACTCCAGTAAGTGTGGGGTTTCCCAAGAAGATAATCCGAGGGGGCATTTTCGCTCTCGCCCATAAGTGGGAGCTCCCTAATTCAAAGCGTTGGTTTTAATAATTTTTGTGCTACGCGCCAAAGTAGTTCCTTTTGTAATTATATTATCTCGCATTGACAGATTATTGTCAAACTTTTTTTGCTGAAAAACAGCAATCTTTACACAATCTTAACAATTCAGGGGTCAGGATTTGGGATTTAGGGGTCAGTTGAGTGTAGTTTCTACGAAGAATTTGGAATGTTTGACAGTTTGATAGCAAACTCATAGTATAAGTTTTAGTAGGAGTTTATGATGGATATTGTAGTTTTGGCTGGGGGCTTAAGCACTGAGCGGGATGTTTCGCTGGCTTCCGGCGGGCAAATTGCAAATAGTTTGCAGGAGAATGGGCATCGGGTGCTGCTTATTGATGTTTATTGCGGCATTCCCGAGTTTGATTCATTTGAGAATTTGCATGAGAAATACAAAAAAGATGATTATTCATACAAAATCCCGAGCACGCCACCGGATTTGGAAGCACTTAAAAGAGAATATGGCAATGAGCTGGTTGGCAGCAATGTGATTGAAGTTTGCAAGATGGTCGATGTGGTTTTCATCGGATTGCATGGCGGGATTGGCGAGAACGGGCAGCTGCAGGTGATGTTGGATATTTATGATATTGCGTACACCGGTTCGGGTCATGTTGGTAGTTTGCTGGCGATGGATAAATCGCTTTCGAAAGAGCTTATGATGCATCATGGCGTGCCGACGGCGGAATATGAGATTGTTTCGAGCTGGAATGAAGTAAAGATGGCGCGCCCCTTTGTGGTGAAGCCGATTTATGGTGGCTCGAGTGTGGGGATTGAGATTGTTAAGGGTGACGATGAAAAAAGGCCTCCCCTGTTAAGGGGAGGTGCCGAGCAAAGCGAGGCGGAGGGGTTCGCTTTTTCAACTTTAAAATCGAACCCCTCCGTCACACCTACGGCGTGCCACCTCCCCTTAACAGGGGAGGCTGATAGATTCCTTGTTGAAAAATATATCGAAGGGCGCGAGTTCTCGGTTGGGGTGCTCGATGGCATGGCATTGCCGGCTATTGAAATTGTGCCGAAGAATTCTGATTGGTTTGATTTTTCAAGCAAATATCAAGGCACAACCGATGAAATTTGCCCGGCGGATATTCCGCAGGAATGGGAAATGAAAATGCGAGAATATGCCCTAAAAGTGCATGAAATTTTACGCCTTGAATGCTATTCGCGCACTGATTTTATTATTGCTAAAGACGGAAATATATATTGCCTGGAGGCCAATTCGTTGCCTGGATTCACTGCCAATAGCTTACTGCCGCAAGAGGCGAAGGTGGCAGGGATTAGTTACAATGAACTATGTGAGAAAGTTATTGAATTGGCGCTGGGGAAGAGAGGAAAATATCATGAAAATAGATAGTATTCAATACATAGATGAATTGATTGAGCTGAATTTGCCGAGGGATGATTTTGCGTTGGGCGGAAGTTGTCCGCTTGTGATTCGAGGGCTAAAAGAGAAAAACAATGATATTGATATAATTGTTACAAGCAAGTTGTGGAGCGAATTGGCGAAAAAATATCCGATTACCATAATCGATATTAATGGTGAAAAAAGAGAACTTATTGCGATTGGTAATATTGAAGCGATTTTGAATCCTGCCGGCATTGGTGAAAGTGAAGATATTGTTGGTAGGGCAGATACAATTTGCGGATATAAATTTGTTACTCTCGATGATGTGATTACTTGGAAAGAGTATTTGAATCGCGAAAAGGATATTGTAGATATCAAACTGGTAAAGGAAAACTATCAAAACTAGGATGTGAAACTATGAAAACTATACTATCGGGAATTCAAAGTTCGGGGAGCTTGACGATTGGAAATTATCTGGGAGCTTTGAAGAATTTTAAGGCGCTTCAGGATT
>WRBX01000031.1 GCA_009784335.1 Oscillospiraceae bacterium | reverse complement strand
CTCACTCTTAATATCAATCTTCCACCCCGTCAGCCTCGCCGCAAGCCGCGCATTCTGCCCCTCTTTCCCAATAGCAAGCGACAATTGGTCATCCGGCACAACCACAAGGCACACCTTCTCGGCATCATTGCGAATCACATTAGTAATCGTCGCGGGGCTTAGGCTCTCGGTCACAAATTCCTCTATATTCTCGCTAAATCTGATAATATCAATCTTCTCTTCATTCAGCTCATTGGAAATCGCTTTCACGCGGCTGCCGGCATTGCCGATGCACGCCCCGCGCGGGTCAACATTATCATCATTGGTTATCACAGCAAGCTTTGTGCGCGCCCCGGCCTCGCGCGCAAGGCACTTAATCTCCACCGTGCCATCGGCAATCTCGGGCACCTCGCGCTTAAATAATTCCTTAACAAAGCCGATATTTGTGCGTGAAATATAAAGCTGCGCGCCGTTTTTAGTATTAGAAACATCAATCAGGAAAACCTTAATCAGCTCGCCTTGCTTGAAAATCTCGCCGGGAATGCTCTCGTTCCGCTGCAAAATCGCCTCTTGATTGCCAATCTCTATCATGGTATTGCCGCGCTCCATGCGAGTCACCCTGCCCGTTAAAATCGTCTCTTTCAGCTGCTCATATTGGTCAACAACCATATTGCGCTCAACCTCGCGAAGCCCCTGCATCACAACCTGCCGCGCCGTCTGCGCCGCTATCCGTCCAAACTCCGCAACATCAGCATAAACATCTATAAACCCGCCAACCTTGGCTTTTTTATCAAATTCTTTGGCCTGGCTAATCGGAATCTGAGTCTGCCAATCAATCGGCTCAGGGCGCTCTTCCTCAGGCGTATCCTCGTCAAAAGGCGGGCGATCCGGCACAATTTCACGATGAGTGTAAACCGTCATCTCGCCCGTCACAGGGTCAACCTTAGCCACAGCCGCATGATTCACACCCAAATGCTTGCGAATCGCCGCTTGCAGCGCCTTCTCCAATTTCTCCAAAATAACTTCCTTTGGAATCCCCTTTTCCTCACACATTCCGTCTAAAAGCTCAATAAAATCCTCGTTCACTTTTCTCTCCTTTATAGTCATTGCAGGGCTTTTTGCCCCAAGCAATCCGGTGACTTTTAATTCCTAAAACAAAAAGCCGAGGTGCCCTCCGCTTCTGTCAACTGTAATAATATGCATTTTCATTATAAATGTCAAGAAATTGACAAAATTATTCATATAATGTTACTTTTTTAATATGAAATTTCTAGTCCAAAGAAAAAACCAAATAATCACAAGCTTAATTTTAGCGCTGTTCTCCGCCCTATCCTTCATCGCTTGCCTAAAATTCGCGCAAAATTTGGATTACACCCTCCGCACCGATGCGCTAAACTATCACACCACCGCAATCAACCTAATCGAAAAAAGCTATTTCGGCTATTTATCAGATGTGCCCAACGCCTATATCACCCCGCTATATCCCCTGTTCCTTGCGCTGATTTATAAAATCTTCGGCTCATATAGCATTTTTAATGTGCAAATCATCCAATCGCTTCTCTTCATCGCAAGCGGAATTTTAACCTATTTTATCATAAAAATGGTGGTAGAATCGTCAATGCGAGCGGAGCGAAGTAATCCAGCGACTTTTAAAATAAACATCTTCGCCATCTTCGGCGCCTGCGTTTTCCTAAGCTACCCGCCATTCATCTCTGCCGCCATCCAGCTCCTCACCGAAACCCTTTATGTGTTTTTCTTCTTATTATACCTATTTTTCGTGATAAAGTATCTCGTAGGGGACGATGGCAATCGTCCCGACGGGCGCACCAAGGCGCGCCCCTACATCAACATTACCGCCGGCGCCCTCTTCGCCATAGCCGCCCTAATCCGCCCAACCCTGTTCCCATTACTATTTTTACCTTATTTAATCGCACTTCTCCAACAAATGTATGAGAAAAAAAGATTTGCGAAAGCAAATCAACAACAATTATTCATCATTAATTATTCATTATTAATTAAAGATTTTCTATGGTACTCACTCGCGATCACCCTCATCATGCTCCCCTGGTGGCTCCGTAATATCATCGTCCTAGGCGAATTCATCCCCCTCGCCACCCAAGGCGGCAATCCCCTTCTCCACGGCACATTCCCCTATATGAACGGCATCGAAACCTATGTTTTGCCGGCAAACACCACCGAAACCGCAGCAGGCATCTCGCGCATAATAGGCGGCTTCCTCGCCCAGCCGCTTCTCTACCTCAAATGGTTCACAATCGGCAAATTCAACATGATTTTCTATAATATATGGTATTACCTCCCCGGCGACGGTTTTGCCCAAGGCATCCCATATTTCAATGATTTTCTAAAAATAATCCACTACGGCATCGTATCCCTCGGCTTCACCGGCATCATCTACGGTCTTTTTAATAAAAAAATGCTGTTTATCTCAGCATTCACAATCCTCATAATCTGCGCCCACCTGCTCGTCATCCCCACGGAGCGATATGCCATCACGATAATCCCCTTGTTAATTATTGCATCATGTTGGCTTTTGAGCCGAATTAAAAACCTTAATGAATAATGAAGAATATTCCTTGAACGATACTATTCATTATTAATTATTCATCATTCATTCTTCATTAAGCTTTTATGCCAACTATTAAACCAATAACACCTACGCAAATCACCGCCGCCACCAAATCCTGCCGCCCAAACTTTAAAATATTGAGCGATGTCCGCCCTTCGCCCCCGCAATAGCACCGCGCTTCCATGGCAATCGCCAGCTCATCCGCCCGCCTGAAACTCCCGATAAATAACGGCACCAAAATCGGAATCATAGCTCTCGCTCGCCGAATAAGATTCCCGCTCGAAAAATCCGCCCCCCGCGCCTGCTGCGCCTTCATAATCTTTTCAGTCTCTTCCAATAAAGTTGGAATGAATCTAAGCGCAATCGTCATCATCAGCGCAACTTCATGGCACGGAAATCTAAATATCCTAAGTGGCCTAAGCAAATGCTCAATGGCCGTTGTTAATTGTATCGGCGAAGTCGTGTATGTCAAAATCGAGCTTGTCACAATTAGTAGCACAATTCTGCAAAACATATATCCCGCGAGTATCAACCCCTCGCGCGTCACGCTCAAAAACCACAGGCTCCACACAACCTCCCCCGGTGTCACAAATAAATTCAGCACTCCCGTCAGCACAATCAAGAACACCATCGGCCTAAGCGATTTGATATATAGCGAAAGCGGCACTTTGGATAATAGAGCTATTATTATAATGAACGCAAATAGCATTGCAAATGCCAAAGCGCCCTTTGTAATGAATGTCACAAAAATCAGCGCAAAAACTAAAACGATTTTTAGCCGCGCATCTAATCTATGTAGCAAGCTTCCCGTAGGAAAATATTGCCCCAAAGTGATATCTTTTAACATGACTTTTTCAATTTATACTAATTTTTGTAACATTGTCAAAAATATTTTCAAAAATTCTAAAAAAAGCTGAAATTTTTTTAATGGCATATTTAACGGCGTTATTCGAAATGCCGTTTTTTTAATGTTACAAATTTGTTACAAAAAACATACTTTTCTAACAAGTTTGTTACAGAATTATTAAATTTGTGTTAAATTTCAGCAACATTCTACACAAAGCAAAATCATCTGTTATTATAGGTATAGTGATGATTATATATAGGTGACTTTTCCAAAAGAACTTGTCACAAATATTAGCAAAAACAATTGGAGGCACATAATGAGAAACTTAACAAAAGCACCAAACCTATTAGCACTTCGCGAAGCCTACGGATGGTCACAACAAGAGACAGCCGACCGAATAGGCATCTCTCGTTCATACTATGCCATGCTCGAGGTGGGCGGCAGAGAACCCTCAGTCGCCGCCGCAAAGAAAATCGCACGGGTATTTCGATTAGATTGGTACACATTCTTCACCCATGAGAAAACAGGATGAGGAGGAAATGAAAATGAAAACACAGCAACACATATATATAGAAGAAAAATCAAAAACAAACAAAAATCCAATTATGGAGGGAACTAAAATGATTAAGAAAACAAGCAGAAAAGTGGTATCACTACTAATCGCGATGGTAATGCTCGCCGGGATAATCCCGACCGGGTTCATTCGCCAAGCGCAAGGAGCAGTAGGCGACTGGTTTGGTCCACACCAAATCACCAATGTGCTAGGCACAGGCAACCAAAGCATTTCCGGCACGGGAGTGTGGGAGGTCACCGGCGGCACGGGAATCATAACCGTCACCGGCGGTTCGCCTGTCATAGTGCTAAACGGCACCACGCGCTCGGGCGCCACATCGCAGCTGCAAATCCAAGGCACAGCCAATGTGACTGTCTATCTTGCAGGTAGCTCTGTAAACACATTCACCTGCACCGGCACCGGAACAAATAACGCAATACAAGCCGGCATAGCAGTTGCACCGGGCGCAACCCTTAAAATCGAAGGCACCGGAACGCTAAATGCAACAGGCCACAACGGCGGCGCAGGCATCGGCGGCATTATCGGCAGCAGCGGCACATTCACGGCAAATTGCGGCACTATCATAATAGGCACAGGCAGCGATAATCCGATTGTAAATGCAACCGCCACCGGCTCAGCAGCAGGCAACGGCAACACGATTTATTATGGCGCAGCCATCGGCGGCGGCTCTCTGGGCAACGGCGGAAACATCACGATAAATAGCGGAACAGTAACAGCAACAGCAAGCTTCGGCGCCGGCATCGGCGGCGGCGGCCCGGCAGCAATCAACGGCTCGGGAAGCCCCGGCGGCCACGGCGGAAACATCACAATTAACGGCGGAAAAGTAACCGCAACTTCCAACACCGGCGCCGGAATCGGCGGCGGAACAACTGCTGCCCGCGGCAACGATGGCTCACAAGGCGGCCATGGCGGAAATATCACCATAACCGGCGGTTATGTAGTCGCAACCAGCCAAATCGGCGCAGGCATCGGCGGCGGTTCAACCCTGCAAAACGGCAATGGTAACGGCGGCGGTAACGGCGGAAACATCAATATAAGCGGCGGCATTGTCTTCGCAACAACCAGCGACACGCAAACCACCTCAAATCCTATCGGTCAAGGCGGAGCTGCTAATAATGCAGGAAATAACACCGGCGTAGCTCCATCGGTAACAATCACCGGCGGCAGTGTTCAAGGCATCCACGGCACAACAGTTGTTTCCTTGGGCAGCCAGCCGGTAAATAGCAACGGAGACCCTGTTTATATGGTAACAATAACTGTTGTCGATATAAACGGAAATCCAATTCCAAATGCAATAATAACTGTCGATCAACCCGGGTATATCTATCAAACAACCTCAAATGATGGCCTTCTCCGCACCGGCACCGACGGCAGAGCGTGGGTTTGGGTGCGCCCCGGCTCAACCATTTTCGAAGCACGCACCGATGATGCCGAAGGCGCAAGAGTCGCAACAATAGGCACCAATAATAACGGCGCAGTAACAATCATCTTAGGCGCGGCCAAAACCACGCTTTCGATTACTCCTGAAAATCAAAAAGTTTATGGCAGCGTTATGCTTAGCGCAAGAATGGAAAACACCCTGGATGCCACAGGCGGCGTCCGCCAAATCAAAAATGTTCAGTGGTTCCGCGAGCCTTTAGCAAGTGCAACGGCAAGCCTAACCCCAAGCCAATTCCTAACAGCGATTCAAGGGATTAACGGTGCAGATAAAGGCATCGGCGGCGCAGGGCAACCGTTTTTAGCAGCAGCAGGCAATAACGATACAACTCTAAACACCTATAATATGACGGTAAATGCCAACGGCCGCTATTGGGTGTATGCGGAATATGTCGATGGCAGCGGCACAACTCGCCAAAGAGTGGAATATATAGATATTGATAATATCTACACTCCTTATCCAATCTACCATCGCGGCTACTCAATCGATTTTGGATATTATTTCTATGGTACAGCGTTTTCCTATGAACAAATTGATGGCAATTATGGTTTTCCGTATGATCTGGATGGTTCGTTGATTTCAAATCCGCGCTTTGGCTACGATACATTCGAAATTGCAGAAAGACCGCAATATGCAGCCAACTGGTTCTCGGATTTCTGGGATTCGCTTGTAGGTAGCAATAAGCCGTTGCCGAAAACATTCACGCTGGATGGCAACTATGCCAACGAAGCAGCCGGATATCATGATTCAATCGGCATAAATTATTTCACAGTTAATTATTCGAAGAATGGCAACTGGAGCGATATTCCCGTCCGCTATGTTAAACTAAACGACGGCACAGCACTATCTATCGGCGGTAAAGTCGAGGAACTGCTAAATATTCCGTTCACTCCGCTATTCCCGAACGGCCTATATAACTCACTCTATTCAACCGGCGTGAGATATACTCCGCCAAGAGAAGGCGATTGGCAACCGGTTGGATATTATGTTGCATGGCCGGGCGGCAATTCAATCTACATTCCGTATAACTACACTCCGCTCCTAGATTTTTCGATGTGGGATCCGCAAATTCCTGAAACAGCAATAGCAATTTACATCATATATTCTGATGCAGCTTATGCCGTTGATGAGAATTTTAGAAATGCAACTAATGAGCGCGTAGCACCTGATAGAACAATAGTAGTTATGGATGGCTCATATTCAAATGCACCGCGCGAAGTGGTTGGCTGGGTGCCTTATGGATATGTAATCAGCAACACAGTAAGCATGGATGGCAGCTACACATTCAACTTTGCAACCGAACATGGCAAAGGCATGGCACCCGATGCATCTCAGCAAAATCATCCGGATTTTGTTGTTACCATTCCAAAATCCGAAGTGAGATCCAGCGGAGGATATCCGGTGGTAACCTGGCTATATAAGCCTGAGATATCCCCAAGAACCGGCATCCCTGCCGATGAGGGAATAGTAATCACAAGGTATCATGTGGGCCATAGTTTAACCGAATCAAATGTGATGCTGGATGCAGGTTTG
>WRBX01000030.1 GCA_009784335.1 Oscillospiraceae bacterium | reverse complement strand
ATTTTGGATTTCGACTTCTTAATCGTAATCATTATCTTGTCCTTTATAGCACGCTGATGCGCTACGCGCATTCGCAGATGGCTTCGCCACCGCAGATTTACGCTGATTTTCATTTTTAACGCATCGCGTTAAAAAATATCTGCGATAATCCTTTTTTTCTGCGTATTGCCGAAGGCAACCTGTGTGCTAATAAATTTAAGTATCTACCCTTGCAAAAACCCAGGGGAATACGGATTTGGCCTTACCTTTTTTAAGCAGGGTATTTGCGCATTCATCGAGGGTTGCGCCGGTGGTGCGCACATCGTCGATAAGCAAAACTCGCTTCCCGCGCAGATTATCACCCTTTATAGCAAATGCACCTTTAAGATTTTTGGCGCGCTCGCGCTCGTGCAGTTTGCTTTGAATTTCAGTCTCTTTTATTTTTATCAAACTGCGCTCATCAAAGTCAATATTTAGCTCTTTTGCAATCACTTTGGCAAGCAGCGCCGACTGATTATAGCCGCGCTTTTCGAATCGTTTTTTGGAAAGGGGCACAGGAACGGCAACATCGAAATCAATTTTATCCAGCCTAAGCTTGAGCTGCGCCGCCATGGTTAGGCCGAATGTGCGGGCATAATCGGTGGCTTTGGCAAACTTCATGCGCAGCACGGCGGAGCGAATTTTATCGAGAAAGAGGAAGCAGCCTTCAGCGGTGTAGTAGCTCTTGATTTCGATATTGCAAGCGTCGCAAATGCAATAAAGGGTTCGATAATCCATTGCCTCATCGCAAAAAACGCAGCGAGCGGGGAAGAATATATTGGCTATTTGAGTTTTGAGAGACATGTGATACCTTTCTTTTTGGCACACGGATGACACGGATTTTGACGGATTCACACGGATATTTTTGATGCATTGCATCAAAAATAAATATCTGCGTTAATCTGCGGTGCGAAGCATCTGCGTTATCTGCGTGCTAATTGCATCAGCCTTGCTTTTAGGCCCGAGTTGCGCTTGATAATATGAGTATTGCGGACCATGGTGTGCAAATGGGATTGGCGGCCGACGAGGACAACCATTTTCTTAGCGCGGGTTATGGCGGTGTAGAGAAGGTTGCGGGTGGCGAGCATGGGGGCGGTGGGGAAGAGGGGGAAGATAATTTCGCCATATTCGCTGCCCTGGGATTTATGCACGGTGATGGCATAGGCGAGGTCGAGCTCGGTGATATTTGTGCTATTATATGTCACTTTTCGCTTATCGTCGAAAGTGACTTCGAGGATATCATCCTCATCATCAGCATGGGTCACAATGCCGATATCGCCATTGAAAACGCCTGAACCTTCCTCGCCGGTTTCGGTTTTCCACTCAATATCATAGTTGTTTTTTGTCTGCATCACTTTATCGCCCACTCGAAAGATTTGCCCCAGCGCACCAGTGATTTCATGGGATAATTTCTGCTTGGGATTCAGCTTTTCTTGCAACGCGATATTCAGATTATAAACGCCGAGGGGGCCTTTGCGCATAGGGGTGAGCACCTGAAAATCCTCTCCTTTGCGGCGATGAGCGGATTCGATAATGGTGCGAAGAATGCTATCTTGTTCCTCGCGGTTGACAAGGAAAAAATCTTTACTATCTTTTTCAAAGAGTGGAAATTCACCCTTGTTTATGCGGTGAGCATTAGTTGCAATATAACTATCATCCGATTGGCGAAAGATTTGAGTGAGCTTAACAACCGGAATAATTCCGCTTTCGATGATATCGCGCAGCACATCGCCGGCGCCGACGGGCGGAAGTTGGTCAACATCGCCGACCAAAACCACTCGCGTTTTGTTGCCAATGGCGCGAAAAAGTGAGGACGCAAGCTGGATATCTAGCATGGAAGTTTCGTCGATAATCAGCACATCGCAGGCTAGCGGGTTATCCTCATTATGCACAAAAGATTGATATTCATCATCGAAATTGCTATGCCCGATTTCCAGCAGGCGATGGATGGTTTTGGCCTCGGCGCCGCACATCTCGCTCATGCGCTTGGCGGCGCGGCCGGTGGGCGCTGTAAGGCTAACTTGCTTTTCAGCCTTTTCGCAAGAAGCCAAAATTGATTTTATTATTGTGGTTTTTCCCGTGCCGGGCCCGCCTGTGATAACTGAAATGCCATGCGAAAGCGCCATCTCAATCGCCTGGAGCTGCTCGCTGTTGAGGGTTATGCTTTTTGGCGTAACCATAGAAATCGCCTTGAATTTTTGGCCATTAAGATGAGTAACCGCCTTGGCGACGGTTTGCTCGGCATGGGCATAGGAGGCAAGATAGATGTTTTCAGGATTTAGGATTTGGGATTCAGGATTCAGGTGAATGTGGTTCTTCGAAGATTTTGAATGTGGCTCTTCGAAGTGCGGGACGATGAGGGCATCGTCCCCTACGATTGATGGGGTGGGCGCGTGCGTAGGGGGCGCCGTCTCGGGCGCCCCGGCCGCATTTTCGGGACGATTGCCATCGTCCCCTACGATTGCGGGTGAGTGCACCATTTTTTCCAATTTGTGTGCGAAAATCATGGAATCGAGAGTAGGAATTATGTTTTCTTTTGGAATGCCCAGCAGCTCAATTGATTGCTCAAGCAGCACCTCGCGCGGCAAAAACGCATGCCCGTCGCGCTGGGTAGCCTCCCACAAAACATGCATAATCCCGGCACTAATCCGCTGGCGCGAATTCCGTTCAATGCCCTGCTGCATGGCAATCTCATCGGAAGTGCGAAACCCGATTCCTTTAATCGTTTCACAAAGAATATAGGGGTTTGCTTTGATTAACTTGATAGTGCCCGTCTTAAATTTATTGTAAATTTTAGTCGCTATGCGCACAGTGACGCCATATTTTTGCAAGAACATAATGCAATCGCGAACGCCGATTTGCTCAATATAATTCGCCGATATCTCCTTAGCTTTTTTAAGTGAAATGCCCTTGATGGTGGCCAGCTTTTCAGGCTCATCGGAAATTACATTCAGGCTATCAGCGCCGAATAAATCAATGATTTTCTTTGCAGTTGAAGCACGCACGCCCTTTACCGCCCCGCTGGATAAATATTTCAAAATCTCATCCTCGCGCTCGGGAAGAATCACCTCGGCAGAGGTCACCGCCAGCTGCTTGCCCCAAATCTTATGAGTCACCCACTCGCCCTCAACCCTAAGCTGCTCGCCGACCGACACCGGCGGAATCGCCCCGGTCGCTGTAACCGTCTCTGCGCCGCTATCTATCGTGAAAACAGTCCAATTATTCTCATCATTCCTATATGTAATTTTGCTAACTACTCCATTCACTTTTTCCATACCCTAAATATATATGGTTTGAATTTTGCGCGCAAGTTTTGGAATTAAGCAATTTTTTGCAAATTATTGACATTTAATGAAAATATGCTATAATTGTTTTAGGTTTTGAAGGGGGAATTTTATATGCCAGTTATAGGTGGAGCACCTGCTAGTAAAGGTTATTGTAATCAGAATCACTTTGATCCTATCGCGTATGCGAGGGCTGTTAAGGCATTTGATGAAGAACTTAATGGAATCTTTTCTAATGAAGATAGGGTGAGGTATTATAGGGAAGTGAATAAAGAACTACGAAACTATTTAGAAGATAATTGCAAGAAAAGCCAAAAAGACGCACATTTCTATTTGCTTAATCTATTGAAAGAAAATGATTTTTCGTTTTTTAAATCATCGCCTGAGCAAGTTATTAATAGTGTGATCGATAGCTTGGAAAAGATATTCTATAAGGGATTTTCTATATTTGGCACAATAGAAGAATATGATTATAATGGAGCCTGCGAGGTAATAAGGGCAGTTGCTGATTGCAAGAGTGCAACCGAAGGAAATTTAACATACCTGGTTGAAAAGCATGATAGAAATAATGAAGTTTTGCGAGATGAAGAAGGATTTAAGATAGCCAGCAACAAACTTATGAGCGAAAAAACTTCATTTTATGTGTTATGCAAGTTGGTTGAAAAGCAAGAAAATGTGCAGAGTAAATACCTTTGGAGAATTAGTGAAATGTATTATAGAGGGAGAAAACAAGAAAATACAAAGGATTCTTATAAAAAAGCAATATGCCCAATTGCTAGTACGATAATAAATTGTGCAAGCATCGATTATTTTATAAAAAGCGCGCTAATTGAAGATTTAGAACAAAATAGTAAGATGAAGATTTTTAAGAAAAGCGCTTCTTTAAGAAATTTGTTTTGGTCGAATAAGAAAAAGAGAGAAAGTGTTAGAATGAATTCTAAAGAGAATATAGAAAATGATGCTATGCCAAATCCTAATATAGCGCCTGGAATTATTCGGAATAAGTAGCATAGTTGCAAGATGTATGTCGATGAAGTAGTAATCGGCACTTCCGTAGCAGGCAGAGGGGTAGGAATAGTTTTCAGGCGTTTGTGCTCGCCGACTATTCCTTTTTAATAGGTTGGTTTTGAATCTTGCACGCAAGTTTTCACACCGTGCCTGAATCATACGAGAAGCCCTTGCCGTGCACATCGGTCACAGTATCGGTAATCATAAACGCGTCTTTATCGTGATTATTCACAATCGCCAGCAGCTGCTGATATTTCCTAAAATCAAGCGTAACAATCAGCATGTGCATATCTTTTTGCTTATACGCACCAATCACCGGCACAATGGTCACCCCTTTTTCCAAATTGGTCATAATGTCATCAGAAATTTCGGCGCTTTTATCGCTGATTATATGCACCATTTTCTTTTTATTGAGGCCCGATTCGATATAGCTCATAGTGGCGCTGGTGATAAAAATCGAGAGCATTGCAAAGAAAAAAGCATCAATGCTAAACACAAGCAGGCAAAGCAGCACCACGATTCCGTCGGTGATAAAAAGCCCTATCGAAGTGTTTAGATTGAAATATTTCTTGAGCACCAGAGGGGGAATTGATGTTCCGCCGCTGGATGCCTTGTTATAATAGAGAATAGAAACCGCGATGCCGAAAATAACACTGCCGACAATCATGGAAAGCATGGTATCGCTCACTAGGGTGATATGAGGAATGAGCATGATAAAAAGCGGCAGAAGCAGCGCGCCGATGACGGTATTGAAAAATACTTGCCGTTCGAGAGAAATGAGAGTTACAAGCAAAATAATGATATTAGAGATAAGTATCACGAGGCCGCGGTCGAATGTGAATAGGCTTTCTAATATAATTGAAAGGCCGGTGATGCCGCCGGCGGCGATATTGTGCGGCGCCAGGAACATATTTACACTGGCGGACATTAGGGCGATTGCGAGGGTGATATATGCCAGTTTTGTGAGCCATTGCTTCATGAGGTGAGTATTGCCCGATTTAGTGGTTAATAGTCATTAGCTAGTAGCTGGTAGGTTCCAAAGTAGCCGGCAGAGGGGTGGGGACAGTTTTAAGGCGTTCGAGTTCGCCGGCTATTCCTTTTTTAATGCACTCTGCGAGTCTTTCCTGGTGCTCGGGCTGGGTAAGTAACCATTCTTCATCAGCGTTGCTGATAAACCCACATTCAATGAGGATTGCGGGCATTGTGAGGTGGCGGAGGAGGAAGATATTATTATCGGCTCGCTTAGGCAAGCGGCGATTTTGGCTATTCACTTCCCCCAACTTCTCCTGCATATTGGCAGCAAAATTCGCGCTTTCAGGATGGTTCATGCTATACCAAATCTGCGCGCCACGCTCGGCGCGATCTGGGAAAGTGTTTTGGTGAATACTGACAAAAACCTGCGGGCGGCTGGCGAGTGCGAAATCACGGCGCCAGTGCATATCTTTCTTTTTGGTGGGAGCGAGGGAGGTATCGGTCTCGCGGGTGAGCCCAACAGAATAGCCCTCTGCCACCAATTTGTCGCGAATTTTAAGCGTGATTGCGAGATTTATATCTTTTTCTATGGTGCCTTTCGCGCCTATTGCACCGGGATCGGAAGCGCCGTGCCCACTATCTAAAACTATGTCAACTGTGGGAGTTTCGATTCCATTGGCTGTTTTAAAAGTGACTGACACAAAAAGCAAAATCCCCGCAATCAGCACAAAACAACACGAAACTATTATCAATTTACTTTTTTCTATAATTAGGAACATATTTATCACCCAGTCAATTATATGATTGGCATCAAAGTTTTAGGCATTTGCTTGTCCCTTTCCCAAACTTTTTTTATCTTGTGAATACAAAAAGTAACAAATCGCCATTTCTATCAGTATAATAGAACATATGGAAATAATTAGGAATTGCAAGCGCAGCACCTCTTTTCAGCATTATATTCGGAGAAATCGCAATTGTTACAAAATTGTTACAGAGGTTGACAAGATTGTAACAAATCAGTAACATAGTTTTTGTGAATGAGAATTGGGGGAAGTTTTAGGAGGATGAACCGGATGAGTGGAGTTCTAAAAAAAGCAGTATTTATGGTAGTATTTGCAATTGGATTTATGTTTTGCATAACGGCGAGTGCAAATGAGGCGGGAGTGGTTTCGCTATCAAGCGGTAGCCTAAATGTTCGATCGGGCGCGGGGGCAAATTTTGATAAGGTAGCCAGCCTTAAAAATGGCGCAGCCATTACTATTATTTCTAATGAGAATGGCTGGATGCAGATTCAAAGCGGCAGCGTGACCGGGTATGTTTCAAGTGATTTTATCAGGATAGTGGCCAAGGATTTTGTAGGGCCTGTGCCGGTTGTGAATAACACAAATGGCGCAACTTATGGCACGCGCTGGGTAGGCGGGCAGGTTATAACTCTTAATGTTCGTAGCGGGCCCGGCACCAATAACGGCAAAATCGGCGGGCTTTCAGCGCTAACGCCTGTGACGGTGGTTGATAAGGACGGCGAGTGGGCCAAAATCGAGTTCAACGGCGGGCATGGCTGGGTTGCGGCGGAATATTTGGCGAGCGCCATGCCGACATTGGTTAGCCGTAGCAGCAGCGCCGGCAGCGGCGGAAGCGTGGATGGCAGGCGCCTTGCGGAATATGCTTCAAGTGAAAGATTCCTTGGAATCCCTTATAAATACGCGGGTTCAACCCTTTCGGGTTTTGATTGCTCGGGCTTTGTGATGTATGTTTACAAGCAGTTCGGCTATAATCTGCCGCATGGCTCGAAATCGCAATATGGCTATGGCACGGCGGTTAGCAAGGGCGATTTGGCGCCCGGGGAT
>WRBX01000029.1 GCA_009784335.1 Oscillospiraceae bacterium | reverse complement strand
TCGTAGGGGACGATGTCCATATCGTCCCGCACATCGAAGGTTAATCTTGTTGTAGGGGCGACCGTCCTCGGTCGCCCGCGGGCGATGGGGACCATCGCCCCTACAACGCACGCGGGTAACACAATTCTCGTAGGGGACGCCGTCCCGGGCGTCCCACACATCGAAGGCATCCCCAGAGTTGTAGGGGATTTTGCGAAAATAAAACAAGCATGTAGTTGGCATGCTTATTTTTGTGTTAAAAGCAGCCAATAGCTAAATCGCGATTTTTATCTTATATTCAACGAAGGAATCGGTTTGGTTTTGGTCGGTTTCGGCTTTGATGCCGCCGCGGTTTAGCATATCGACAGCGCGAGCGATAGTTTGAGCGAAAACGCGAACATCATGGATAGCGCCTTTGGCGCTATCAGGGGTTAGGGTATAGGGGTTAGGGGTTAGAGATGCATGTTGCCCTTCGAAGTTCGGGCGGCTGATAGCCGCCCCTACATCATGGGGGCAGTCGGGAATAAAATCGTAGTGGCGGATATTATCCGCCTGTGCGGCAGCGTCCAATTCTTGCGCCATCTCCTCAGCCTGCAAAATCTCCTCCACATATTCCTCGGTCTGCTTCACATTCAAGCCGCGGCCGCAGATGCCGGCGATGGCATATAGCTGCAATTCGTCGGTATTGAGCTTTAAGAGCGCACGCGCATGCCGCTCGGTCAGGCTCGCCGAAATCAGATTTTTTTTCACCGCATCTGAAAGCTTCAAAACTCGCAGTTTATTGGCAATCGCGGCCTGCGATTTACCAATTTTTTTGGCGATTTCGTCCTGCGTCAAGCCGAAATTAGTGATGAGATTATAGTAGCCCTCGGCCTCCTCGAGGTAGCTGAGGTCCTTGCGCTGGAGGTTTTCAATCAGCGCATAGGTGGAGCTTTTGGAATTATCCATCTCCATCACAATAGCGGGAATATGCTCTATGCCAATCATTTTGCAGGCGCGCAGGCGGCGCTCGCCGGCGATAAGCTCGAAGCCGGCCCGAACTTTGCGCACAGTTATCGGCTGCAGCAGCCCGAATTCTTTGATAGATTGCGCCAGCTCGAGGATATCTTGCTGGGCGAATGTGGTGCGCGGCTGATTAGGGTTGGATAAAATTTGATTGACATTTAGGTTGAGCACTTTGTTAATCTTCTTTTGGAACATTATACCACCTCGTTTTTTAGCACACGGATGACACGGATTTAAACGGATTCACGCGGATTTCAACTTTTTCTTTAGGTGCACTTTAAAGAGATAATATAACAACTGGAAAAAATTACCAGTAAAACAATTCGACAAATTTCGACAAATCTTTACAGAAATTTAACATTTTCTTAACAAAAACTTAACATAACTGCCGATTTTCCTATTGACATTTGACAAATTTCTTGGTAAGTTATATTTAGAAAGTGAGGGGGAAGAAAATGAAAAACCTCAAAAAAGCCCATTCTACTAGAGAGAGAGAGAGAGAGAGAGAGAGAGAGAGAGAGAGAACAAAACTCTAAATCTCATTTTTTCGAGTGTAAAGCTTTGCGGCTTGCATAGTTTTAATATGCACCGTGCGCTGAGTTAGCGCTTGGTGCTTTTTGCATATGAAAGGAGCTGATTAAAATGAACCTACTGCAATCAATGAAAGATGTCACACAATTTGGCGATATCGGCATCAATCAAGTGACCAACATGGGCAAAGACCTCAGCCAAGCCATGTATACCATGCAAATGGGGCAATCCATCGCGTCGCAGCCCAAGAACATGATAGAGAAAGCAGGCAAAGATATCGGCACAAGAGGGCACTAAACCAAATACATAAAAGGAGATGTGAATTATGATAGATAAAACAACTTTTTCGCAAGCCTACGCAGTGATTGTGGCACTCGGCGATGAATATATCAGCCGCTTGCCCGAGGATGTTTTGGCGCTTTTCAAAAAGCAAAGCAATGATGCATATATGCCTAAAATCGATGCCGAGAAACCTCTGCGCGAGCAAGGTCTATCCGAAGAGGCTATGGCGATGATTGCGATGCTGCGCCTGGAATACTGGTGCGACACGCAGGAGGAAAAAGACGAATTGCTGAACTATTTGGAAACAAATCAGCAAAAGCTGGAAGAAATCCTGGGAGTTACCAACTCGGCGAGGGAACTGCTCCGGCTAATCCGCAAAAACAAAGTTTAAATTAGCAACAAAAAATATATTTAAAGAAAGAAGGTAATTAAAATGAAACTAAAAGAATTATTACTCGGCGCGGCTATGATGGCAAGCATAGATGGCGCAGTGGCACAGGACTTGCCGCAAAACCTGCCGACATTCGGCAAGAATGAGTATGTGCAAGGGCTAAAACATCATAAGTACATAGACTTAGACAAAGAAAAGGAGAACATATTAGAGTATAACTTCAGCTCTCTAGACTTCAACGGAAACGGGCAAATTGGTGATGCAATGGACAAAAAAACCGCAGGAAATTTAAGCGCAATCCTTGAAAAACATGGTCATTTGATTATGGATGAGTCAAGAGAGCTTAATGAGGCAGCTAAAGCAGTCGGCAAGGAAAAAGAAGGGAAAATTTTAGCGACTAATCTCAAAAACCCGGAACGAATTGAAGAAATGCAGAAAAGTATGAATGCGGTAGTGGGCACAGCAAAACTGGATGGCAGCTATCCTTATCTTGAAAATGCTATATCGCAGATTAATTCTGAGCCACAATTGCAAAGAATGTTTGTTAAGGCTGCAGGTGCAAAAGATTTGTCATGGAATGCACTGGCAAATATGACGAAGAATAGTCTGAGCGGAGAGGGTTTGATTAAAAACACCATTCTTGAAAAGGCCAGAGATGAGGGCGGAATACCAAAAGATATCAAAGCAGCTATTGAAAAAGGTGACGGGCATTATCCAAAACCTGATTATTTCAAGGGCACAAATATCAAGGTAGCAACTGCACCTGGCATTGTAAGGTAATCTTTCAAAATTTGTTCAGACGCTGCCGCCTCAATGCGTGAAGATTTCTTTGGCATGGCTTTTTGCAAAAAAGGATAAATCAGATAAAATTTCGCTATCAATTTTGATATTGAAAAGTTTATTTAGATTAGAGTTGTGGATATGAGCAATAAGTTCGGTTGAAATTACTGTCGACTGCAAACTGTCAACCGTCAACTGGGCGGGAAAACCGATATCGGAAAGATAGCGCAGAGTAAAAAGAGGGAGAATAAGCTTGGTTTTTTCTTCGTCTGCCTGCTCCAAAATTGCAAGTGTATTGAGGGCGAGGGGGAGGGGGAAACTTTCGGCGGGAAGAATTGTTTTCTCAATAATTCGGCAGATTTCAGCGGCGATTTCGACCTTTTCGAGCGAGAAACGAAGAATATAGAAATTTTTAATGAGGCCTGCGGAGCCGACTTGCAGCAAGTCGCCTTTGCCGCGCTGCAGTTCGAACTCGGCATAAATAAAAGGCTCGTTCAAAAAAGCCAGCGACGATTTAGGCCGCGCCGCGCCATAGCAAATAGCCTCGATTAAGCCGCCGCTCGTCGCGATTTTTAGTATTCTATTGCAATCGCCCTGCCGGGTCGACCGCACCACTAAACCCCGGATTTTCTGAAACATTTTTTCCACTCGGTGCCTCTTTTTGATTTGCAAAAGCCAAATAATCGTTGATTTTGCCGCTCTTCTCGAACGCCTTCCAATAGATATTCTTCAGCCCTTGCTCGTTAATATTATTATTCATATATATCACCTCTATAGCAAGTATGTGCAAATAGAAGCAGATATATAACTACAAATCTTTTACGCTACCGCTAAGCACACAGATGACACAGATTAAACAGATAAACACAGATGTTTTTTGAAAGTTTTTAACGCAGAGCGTTAAAAACAAAATCTGTGTAAATCTGTGCGCGAAGCGTCTGTGTTATCTGTGTGCTAATTAAAAACCCATCTGTTGATGGGTTATACTATCGCAATATTTATATTTGCCAGATTATGCAGATGCCGGCGTTTTTCATTGCCCATCTTCATAATGTTGAGCTCATATTTTCGGCATTTGAAATCGCTGCCCACTATGCCGCGCCCTTTGCGGCAGAGAAAATCGCCGTCGGTAATCATCTTGGACGAATGAATGCACGACGCGCATTTAGGCTTATTATCAGTATTATTAGCGAAAATCAGGTTAGTCAAGATGTGCTCCCGGCAAATAAAAATGCTCCCCGCTGACAAAAATAAAGGTAACATAAATCTTGAAAGTTTGTCAAGGATTTCAAACTGATTATTTTAGCATATAGTTTTTAGCATGTAGCATTTAAGATTAAGCAGATTCTTCGAAGAACTACATTCAAACTAAATGCTAAATACTAGATGCTAAATGCTAATTGTCTTTCAATGCTCTCTCAATATTCCTTTTCGAATCCCGCTCGGCGCTAGTCGCCCGCTTGTCATAAAGCTTCTTACCCTTGGCCAGCCCCAGCGCGATTTTCACATGCGAGCCCTTAAAATAGGCGGCGGTGGGGATAAGCGTGAGCCCCTGCTCTTTCACCTCGGCCTCAAGCTTTGCGATTTCTCTTTTATGCATTAGCAGCTTGCGCGGCCGCGTGGGCTCGTGATTAAAAATATTGCCGTGCTCATAGGGCGAAATATGCATCTGTTTAAGCCACAATTCGCCGTTATCAATAGAGGCATACGCATCTTTGAGATTGCACTTGCCGGCGCGAAGGCTTTTAACCTCGGTGCCCTGGAGGACAATTCCGCACTCAAAAACATCCTCGATAAAAAAATCGTGGTAGGCCTTGCGGTTATCTGCTATTTTTTTTGTGGATGCTTTCATTTTTTCCTTCTCTATTTCCTTTTGTTCTTCCTATGGCGGCCTTTTCGTTTAACGCGGTCGCTCGTCGAAACCTGCTTCGCTGCAACTATTTCGCCTGGCGGCGAAATTAGCGTTGCGACGCTTCGCGATTTCTCCTCTTCCCCACAAAGCCGCGCTTCGCTGGCGTTTTGTGGGGTTCCCTTTGAAAAGGGGACTTTGCGTGCCTCAACGGTAGGTTTTGCTTTTTGTGTTTTTGCGGACGGGCGCCCCACACTTAGTGGCACCTGTTTTTTCCTAGTGGCAGAAGATGCCTCTAAGTGTGGGGTTGCTCCCACCGGCACAAAATCGATTTGGGAGAGCTCGGTGTTGACGCGGACGAGTTTCACCCGCATTTTATCGCCGATTTTGTATTCAGTGCCGGTATGCTTGCCGCGCAAAATATAATTCACTTCGTCGAAAATATAATAATCCCCCTCGAGCTCGCGGATGTGCACCAGGCCCTCAACCAAATTATCAAGCTGAACAAAAAGCCCGAACGAAGTCACCGATGCGATAAAGCAATCGAAATCATCGCCAACAAATTGCTCCATAAACTCGGCCATTTTATAATCATCCCAATCGCGCTCTGCCTGCATCGCCAAAATCTCGCGCTCGGAAGATTGAACCGCCGCATTCTCGCAAAAGCGCTCCAGCCAGCCTTTTCGCTTGTCGCCAAGCCTTTTATGCAGCCAATCCTTGACGATTCTGTGCACCACCAAATCGGGATAACGCCGAATCGGCGAGGTGAAATGGCAATAATATTTGGCGGCCAGCCCAAAATGCCCCACGCAATTAGGGCTATATTTCGCCTTCATCAGCGAGCGCAACATGATAGTTGATATTGCCTGCTCGCTTTCCTTGCCGGCGATTTGATTCAAAATCTCTTGCATATCCTTGGGGCGCACCTTGCCCTCGTCGCTTGCTCGTAGCTTAAACCCTTGCGTGCCCAGCATCTCCTTGAATTTTGCGATTTTCTCGGTATCCGGCTCTTCGTGAATGCGATAAACCAGCGGCAAATTAAGGTGATTTATATGCCGCGCAATGGTCTCATTAGCAATCAGCATAAATTCCTCAATGATTTTATTAGATTGCTTGATTTCATATTTTTCAACTGCAAGCGGCTTATCATCATCATCCAGCACAATATAAGCCTCAGGAAATTCAAACATAATCGAGCCGCGCTTTATCCGCTTGTGCTCCAATATTTTCGCGCATTTTTCCATATCGAAGAACAAATCGGCAAGGTGAGAATACTGCTTATGTACCGCCGGGTCGCCATCCAAAATCGCCTGCACATTTTTATATGTCATCCGCTCAGCAGTTTTAATCACGCTTTCGCAGATATCATAATTCACCACAGCGCCGCCTTTGTTAATCTCCATAAAGCAGGAAAGCGTGAGCCGATTCACCTTAGGATTAAGGCTGCAAATGCCGTTGGAAAGCTCCTTGGGCAGCATGGGCAGCACGCGGTTAATCAGATAAACGCTGGTGGCGCGATTAAACGCTTCTTTATCAATCTCGCTGCCCTCGGCAACATAGTGCGCCACATCGGCGATATGAACGCCCAAATAAAAATTGCCGTTCGGAAGGGTTTCCAGCGAAACGGCATCATCTAAATCTTTGGCATCATCGCCATCAATGGTGACGATTTTCATACCCCGCAAATCCCGCCGGCCCTTGATATCGGCCTCCAAAACATCTTTTTGGATGGCGCCCACCGCCGCGGTTATGCCCTTGGGGAACTTGTCAACCAAGCCCTTACTGCTAATAAATTCTTCAAATGTCATATTTTTTCCTTAAAAATTGAACGCGGATGACGCTGATTCGCTTCGCTCATACGCTGATGCTCGCAAGCTCGCATACGCGGATTTTTATTTTTGATGCTGCGCATCAAAAATATCTGCGTAAATCCGTTCAATCCGCGTCATCCGCGTTCTAATTAATTACACACCGCTCTTGATAATAAATGCTAAAACAAACGAAATAACAATAAACGCAATGGCGCAAATCGCCGTCCATCTCCGCATAATCGCCTCGGTGGTTTTCGATTTATTGCTGCCGAAAAAAGTATCGGTCGACCCGCCCGAAATGCCCTGGCTAAGCCCGCCCGTCTTGCTCTCCTGCGCCAGCACAACGAAAATCAAAATCGCCGCAATCAGCAAATGTGTTACAATCAATACTGTTTTTAAAGTTTCCATTATTTTTCCTTTCGAATTAACTAAGATAAATATTACTGAATTTCTATTTGAAAGTCAACATTTAGCACGCAGACATTTTTAGCACGCAGATGACGCAGATGCTTCGCACCGCAGATTTGCGCAGATTTTGGCTTGATTAACACGGATTT
>WRBX01000028.1 GCA_009784335.1 Oscillospiraceae bacterium | reverse complement strand
GTTTTCAGCATTAGGCACACTCGCAATAATATCAATCTCCGCCCCGCATGCCTTAAAATTCCGCCGCAAAATCTTGTATCCTATCTTCTCCAAATGCTCCGCAACAAACTTCTCCCCATATTCACCTAACACCTTATTATGAAACAACTTCTAACTCCTCACTTCCAACTTCTAACTCATTCTACACAACCAAAAAAATTTGTCAAAAGTGCCTTCATCGCTCTTGGTATGAATCGAGATTGTAGGGGCGAACAGTGTTCGCCCGTCTACGAAGCCCTACTTCGAAGCGCGGGACGATGTGGGCATCGTCCCCTACGAGCAATCACCGACAGCTCATTCGTAGGGGCGGCTATCAGCCGCCCGCATTTTTGTGCCATGTTTTCGGGCGGCCAGCGGTCCGCCCCTGCAAATTCGCCGCAACCATCAGCAAAAAAGAAAGCGGCTCGCTAAAACCGCTCTCTATTATCTTTATCATTATTTATACGAAAAACTCAATCGGATAAATCTTTGCGTTTCTTTATCGTAATGCAGAACATAATTATTCGGGCCAACAATCAGTTTTTGCCCAATAAAACTCTCTTTTTCTTGTGGATAGAGATGAGCACCGCTGCTAGTTTTATTATTAGCCAAATCCACAACCCAAAGTTTTCCGCAATGCCAGCTTAGGTTATAATATGTATTATTTCTTAAAGCAGACATGCTATGATCACCATCAAAATATGTGTCAAAATTCTCATACCCACTGTATAAAGTTTCACATGTGTCATTTTCGAAATCAATGAGGTCAACATAACCATAATCACATACTCTAATTTTATTACCGCTCACTTCTTCAAAAACCATACCCATACCTTGTCCTGCATAAGCAGCTACTCGCGCAACTGTTCCGAAAGGAGTTTCTTCAAACCAATCATAATATATACCAAAATCGCCCTCTTCTTCACCATATTCGTCCCAAAGCCCTGCCCCAATGTATGTTCCATTTGTAAGCCTTCCTGTCACCAAGAAATCCTCATCTAAACCATATGCGCACTCGGCTTTTGTCCATTTTTTATAATATCCGGCATCGTTATTTTTGCTCATATTATCTACCGCAATCATTTTATACCCTGCGGTGCCGAATCTTATAACCGCCATCGCGCAATTCTCTTTTGCATCCCAGAATATGTTTTCAACCACCACATTGCTATAACTTCCGTGGTAAAATGACTGGTCATCCAAATATTCATTATCGCATATTATATCATATAACCGCCTTGTTTCCTCAAACACTCTATCGGGCGGCGGCTTTAATTCCAGCTTGATAAACGCGCCGTTCACAGTATGCTCGATATCAGTTCTGGCATGAAAGTTTGCATCCCAATAATACATATAAGTGGCGCTTTGAGTGTAAAATCGCGCATCAAAGCCTGTCACACCGGTCATAGTTGCCGTGCCAAAAACATCTTTTATCTCCAGCTCGCCAACCGGGGGCGCCGTTGGGGCTAGGGTTGGAGAGGCCACCTTTGGCGCTTTTTTATATGCGCGGTTTATGATTGCCGCTGATTCTGCGCGGGTTATGTCTTTTAGAGGCCGAAAATCACCTTCGGGATAGCCCGATATAATCCCATTATTTACAAGCTGTGCCACATGTTTGAAAGCCCAACTTGCCACTTTGCCCATGTCATTGGTTGAAGCAGGTGTGCCTTTATCAAAATCGAAACCAACTTTTTCAAGGTAATTATATGTAACCACCGCAGCCTCTTGCCTTGTGATTGGTGCATTGGGGTCGAACCAGCCGCCATCGCGGCCATTTATTAGCCCGGCTTTTGCACCTTTATAAACATCATTATAAAACCAATCTCCCGATTTCACATCCGAAAAGGTGATTTGCTTAATCTCGGTTGACACTGCCGCGGGAAACGCGCGATTATGCATCGCCACATATTCGGCGCGGGTGACATTTGCATGCGGATCGAACCATCCGCCATCGCGGCCCTTGATGATGTCGAGGTCGGATAACTCGCTTACATCTGCGTAAAACCAGTCGCCCGATTTCACATCTGAAAAACTTTTTGCCGAAGTTGCAACAAAGGTGAACAACATTGCGATACTTAACGCCAGTGAAATTGCCTTTTTCATAATTATTTTTCCTTTCGTGTCACCGTCATTCCGGCCTCCGAGCCGGAATCTCGTAGGGGCGACCCGTGGTCGCCCGCCGGTGACTTTAAATAAAAATTTGTTTTTTATAAAAGCAAAAAAGCCGCCCTCTATTCGAGCCGCCCTCTATTCTGATTATAGGGAAAAGTGCTATATCTGTCAAGTTTTTTCCACTTTTTTCACTTTTTTTTATTGTAGCATATTTGATTTGCTTTGTGTGGAATGTTGCCGAATTGTTAGCAAATTGTTAGAAAGTTGTAACATTTCTCGGTGAACCGAAACGGGCGCACATCATTTCGTAGGGGCGCCCCATGGGCGCCCGCAAATTTTGTGCCATTTAAGCGGGCGAACACGGTTCGCCCCTACGATGCCGGGGTATGCGCTTCGATGTGCGGGACGATGTGGGCATCGTCCCCTACGGGCGCACCAAGGCGCGCCCCTGCGAAAAGCGAACCCCTCCGCCTCGCTTCGCTCGGCACCTCTCCTTAACAGGGGAGGCCTGCAGACACCACCCCGCCCCGCACTAGCTTCGCAAGTGCTGGGCACCCCTCCAACGGAGGGGAATTAGAAAAGAATTTGCGCCTAAAAATTTCGCGATGAGCGAACTAAAATAATCATATTTTGGAACCCACACTTACGCAGTAATAATAATAATAATTCCAGCCATTTTCTATGGATAATTATGCGTAATGATATTACTTTCATTCTTGTAAGTGTGGGTGACCAAAGTTTTTCGTGTGAGGCAAAATGAATTTTGACGAACCCGAAAAACAAGGGGGTGCGGGGGAATCCCCCGCATAAAATAAATATAATAAATGAAATTAGTTTCGTCGTCGCTGCCGGCTGGCAGCTAAAACCAATCCAACCGCAACCATACTCGCTAACATAGATGTCCCCCCATAGCTCACAAACGGCAGCGGAATCCCCGTCACCGGCGCCAGCCCCACAACCATTAAGAGATTCTCAAACACATGAAAGCCGAGAAGCGCTCCAACCCCCACGCAAATCATTTGCGAGAAACCGCTATCGCACCGCTTAGAAAGCGCAAAACACCGCCACACAATGCCCAGCAGCACCGCCACCAGCACCATCGCGCCCACAAATCCCATTTCCTCGCCAACCACACCGAAAATAAAATCGGTATGCTTGGCCGGCAGCAGCCCCCCCTGCGTCTGCAGCCCGCGAAAAAGCCCGTTGCCCCAAATCTGCCCGCTCCCTATCGCGATTTTCGATTGCATAATTTGATAGGATGAGCCCGTCGGGTTGCTCCCCGGATTGAAAAATTCCAGTATCCTAAGCTTCTGATAATCACGCAATATGAAAAAGTAAACCATCGGCAAAATCGCCGCCAGCCCCGCCGCCGCCCACGCGAAATATTTCCAAGAAAGCCCAATAATCCACACCATCGCCACAAAAATAAAGATGAACGAAATCGCCGTGCCCATATCCGGCTGCATGGCAATCAGCACCACCGGCACCACCAAAAGCCCCGCTGCAATCAACACATTTCGCAGGTGATTAATGTCGGCGCTTCTTTCCGAAATAAACTTCGCCAGCGCAAAAATAAAGAGAATCTTCACAATTTCCGACGGTTGAAACCCAAATCCGCCGATTCGAATCCACCGATTTGTGCCCGAGCCGTCATCGCCGCCGAAAAATAGCACGCCAAGCAGCAGCACAATCAGCGCGCCATACATCCACTTCCAATAATACGATAGGTTTTCGTAATCGATAACCAGCAGGAAAATCGCCAGCAGCGCGCCAATGAAAAACGCCCCGCCCTGAATCAGCGTGAACCGCATGGCACTATCAAATCCGGCCGTGCTCGATGCCACCGCCAGCAGCCCAATCCCCGCCGCCACGCACACCATAAAAACTAACCAACCATCAATCCCGCTAAATAATCGTTTGAACAAGTTTAACTCCTATTAAATACAAATTACAGTTTACAATGCACAAATATTTGTAATTTGTACACTGTACATTGTAATTTCAAACCTACCGCCCGGCCAGCACAATCTGGCTAAACTCCTCGGCCTTCAAGCTCGCCCCGCCAACAAGCACCCCATTAATATTGGGCTTGGAAAGCAGCTCGCTCGCATTCGCAGCCGTCACACTCCCGCCATAAAGAATCGGAATTTCATCAGCCACGCCCGAATCATAAAGCTTCACAATCTTCTTGCGAATAGCAAAGCACACTTCCTCTGCCTGCGCGCTGGTCGCCGTTTCGCCCGTGCCTATCGCCCAAATCGGCTCATACGCCACCACAACCTTGCGCGCCTGAATCGCCGTCAGCCCCGCAAACGCTGCCTCAATCTGAAACTCAATCTTGGCCATCGTCCGCCCCTGCTGCCTCTCCTTCATCCTCTCACCCACGCACAAAATCGGCGTAATCCGGCTATCTATGCACTTTTTCAGCTTGCGATTAATCAGCTCATCATCCTCTTTGTAAATCTTCCTGCGCTCCGAATGCCCCACAATCGCATACTCGCACTTCAAATCAATAAAATGCTCAGCCGCCAGCTCGCCGGTGAACGCGCCAAAATCCTCAGCGCTGATATTCTGCGCCCCGGTGGCGAACACGCCATTGCCCTTCAATGTAGCAATCAGTGTCGCCGGCGGGAAAATCACCGTCTCGGGCAAGGCCACCTCCTCACCCAGCTTGGCCATAATCTCCTTCTTGAAGGCATCCGCCTCCTTCATAGTTTTGTTCATCTTCCAATTTCCTGCAATAATTGTTTTTGCCATGTTTATATACACCCTTTCTTTTATTAACCGTCATGCGAGAGGCAAAGCCTTAGACGCAATCCAGTAACTTTCTACTAATTAGAAGTTAGAAATTAGAAGTGAGAAGCTTCTAACTCCTAACTCCTAATTTCTAACTCAACAAAGCTTTTCGCCGCATTTATAACTATCGTCTCCCCAATCATATATCGCCCCTTGCCCTCATGCACATGCCCGCAAAGCCAATACGCCAGCCGCTCTCTCTCAATCCATTCCCTCACCGCCCTGCTCCCCACATTCATGCCATTTGGAATCCTATCTCCCGCGCCATGCGGCGGCTGATGCGCCAGCACAATCGCATCCTTGCCATCAATCTTGCTCAAATTCTCGGCTATTCTCTCCTCGCTAACTTCGCGAAAAGTTCCAAACGGAGTAGCTAAAATATCCTCAAACGGAATCACGCGCACGCCGTCAAACTCTTCTTCATTGCCCAGGAAATATTCGCTCTCAGCCTCAAATCCATCGCAATTCCCCCGCACAAACCTGCACGGCTTGCCAATCTCGGCAAAAGCCTCAATCAACTTCTCCAAATCATGAGTCCCCGTCGTCGGCCCGCTCGAAATATCCCCGCAATAAAGCACCAAATCAGCGCCCCTCCCCCGCTCCGTAAACTCCCGAATCATCCCCCCATCCCCATGAATATCCGAACTAACTAATATTTTCATCTCACCCTCCTATCTCGAAAATATGCTTTCAATAAGTGTTTCCCACCAATATGTCCAATATGGTCTCTTGCTTACTTTAGCAGAAAACCAATTATCACGCCACTCTTGAATCTCTTTCTCAAATTCCTCATCCGTAACATCAAAAACTCCATTATCAATACTTGTGCGATAATTTTTCACGCTCTGTTCAAAAATAGATTCTGCATTAGGTATCGGCACACTTTCATTGACCGGAACTATCATCTCACGCAAGTTCTCTAAATCCCAGGTTTCAAAATCATTGCCCTCTTTAACATATGAACCTTGCGGCCCACCGACCAAATAAAAGTGCTCACCAGGCATTTCATAAGCAACATTTCCATATGGTATATCCAAAAATAGTAGATGCTCACTTCCCTTTGTAAACCCCGGATCAAAACTACTAGTTGACCACATACCTGGCATATCACGCCTAATTCTAACCACAATTTCTTTTGATTTGCACTCTCCCCTAAAAACTTCAATAGGCTCGAAATAGTAATCAACAAAAGCTTCTCGCCCACCTTCGTTATCCTTAATAACAAAAATCCATGATTTTTTTATAACTTTAGCGTGCACTATTAACGCCGAGTTTTCCATTAAGTCTTGCTCTGAAACATATGCCCAGCAAGCCTCAGATCTTAACGGCAACCATGCAAAAACCATAACAAATATCAAAACCATCGATAAAACTTTTTTCATACTATTCACCTCTCAAAAATAAAAACCAAAATCTGTGTAAATCTGTTTAATCTGTGTTTGCGCGTAGCGCATCCGTGTTCTCAGCGGTAGCGTCTAAAAGCTCTCCCTTTGAGAACTCATGCCCCTCAAACCCCAGCCGGCGCGGCTCCTCAATCTCCTGCGCCTCCAGCCGCCGCGCTATCCTATTCGCCTGCGTCAACACATTTCTCTCCAAACTCTTGGCAAACTCATTATATTTCAATGTCGCCTTGCCAAGCGCCACCGCCATCTCATCCGAATGTTTGGCCATCACGCCCACCCGCTTCAATAGCTCCTTCGATAGCTCTCCCAGCTCCAGCGCATTCTTGGCCATCGAATCCTGCCCCCAAGTGTACGCCACCGTCTTCAACACCGAGAATAAACTAACCGGGCTCGCCAGTGCAACTTTTTTGCCAAACGCATATTCGAGCATCGCCGGTTCGGCCTCCAGCACGCTTGATAACATCGCCTCACTCGGCATAAACATAATCACAAAATCCGGGCAATCCCAAATTTCCTGATATTTCTTGCTCGCCAAATTGTCAATCTGAATCTTCACAGCCTGCGCACTCTTTTTAATCAGGCTCTTTTTATGTATTAGCTCCGCCTCACTCGCCAAATCCGAAATGGCCGACGCCTCCAAATAATCCCCCATCGGCGCCTTGGAATCGAGAATAATCGTCCGCCCGCCGGGCAAATAAATTATCATATCAGGGCGGCTCTCATTATTGTTCCCGCTCACCTGCACATCAAAAGAAACATGCTCACTCATCCCCGTGCTTTCCACGATTCTCCTCATCTCAATCTCGCCCCACTGCCCCCGCGCCTGATTCGATTTCAGCGCCGTAGCCAGCGCATTAGTAGTATTCCGCAGGCTCTCTGTCTGCGCATACGCATTCTTGATATTCTCGCCCAGCGCCCGATATTGCCCCTCGCGCTCCCGCTCCAAATACTCCATCTTTTTCTTCATCTCATCAACAGTCTTAGTAATCGGCGATAAACTCTGCAAAATCTTGCTCTCTTCCTCTTTTTTGCTTGCTTCGTTTTCAACACTCTCCCGATACTGCACCACCTGCCTATTCAGCTCCTCACACCTCGCCCTGCTCGCAAACCACAGTGGCAAC
>WRBX01000027.1 GCA_009784335.1 Oscillospiraceae bacterium | reverse complement strand
GGGGAGCTTGCGAAAGTAGGATAAAATGGCCTCCCCTGTTAAGGGGAGGTGCCGAGTGCAACGAGGCGGAGGGGTTCGCTTTTGAAAGTTTTAGTTCGAACCCCTCCGCCAGCCTTCGGCTGCCACCTCCCCTTAACAGGGGAGGCCTTCCCAGTTATTTCCTCTTGAAAGTTTTTTTATTTATGTTATGATTATTTAAAGGTGTGATATTTATGCGCAGAAGAATTATATCTATCGTTATTTGCCTTGCGATATTTGGCGGGGCGATAACGCTATCTGCCCCTACGATTGCGCTTGCCCAAAGGTCAAACCCTGACGGGTGGGATTTGATGGCAACGGGAGCGGCGTTTTATTCGCAAAAAATGGCAGATTTGGGAAAGTTTCGCGAAATTAAGGTTGCGGTGATTGATACCGGGTTTAGTTCTGATGCACCCATATTTAGCGGCCGGATGATTCAAGGATATAACACAGCAGCCAAAACTTACGATACCACCGATATTGATGGGCACGGCACAGCGATGGCCAGCGTGGTGGCCTACACCACTTGGCACAACCCCAATATCAAGATTATGCCACTGAAGATTGATCGGGGCGGTGATATTCAGAGCGCGCCGTTTGCCGAGGCAGTAGAGCATGCCACTCGAGCCGGCGTGGATGTGATTAGCATTTCAATTGCTGCCAATTTGAAGCAAGGCGATAGCTTTGTTTGGGGCATTGAACGGGCGATTCGCGAGGCGATTGCGGCGGGGATTACTGTGGTGGTTGCTAGCGGGAATGATAATCAGGATGTGAGCGGTTGGTCGCCGGCACGAATGGATGAGGTGATTTGCGTTGGGTCGATTGGCGAAAACAAGCGGATTTCCAGCTTTTCGAATTGGGGGAGCACTTTGGATTTTGTGGCACCCGGCGAGGGGATTTTAACCAGACGGCCAACCAATGATTATGTTGAGAGCGGGACATCGCCTGCTGCTGCGCATGTGGCCGGAATTTGTGCGCTGTTGAAACTTAATTTTCCATCGGCCAAACCACAGCATTTACATAGAATTTTGAAAGAATATGCCGAGGACTTAGGAGAGAACGGCTGGGATAGGTTCTACGGCTGGGGCTTGCCGAATTTGGCGCTAACGCCGGCGGACACTTCCAAGGGCTCTGCGGATATCAATAATTACCTTGATATGCGCACGCATTGGTCTAGGGTTGCGGTTGATTACTTGGTGGAGCGGCAAATTGTAAACGGGTATGCGTATATTGATAATTTATATGAGTTTATGCCGCAGAATAATATAACCAGGGCGGAATTTGCAGCACTTTTGGCGCGAGCTTCCGGAGACTCTGTTGGAGGCAGAAACGCTGTTTTTTCTGATGTGAGGGCGCATGAATGGTATGCACAGGCTGCTTTTTGGGCATTTGAATGTGGGGTTGTTACCGGTTATGAGGATGGTTCATTTAGGCCTTCGCAGAATATAAGCCGGCAGGAGATGGCGGCGATGCTAGTGCGTTATGCTGATTATAAGGGCAAATTCATGGCACGCACGGGGTATCTGGAGCTTTTGAATGATGATTGGCAGATTGCAGATTGGGCACGCGAATATATGCATATTTTGCAGAGAGCCGGGATAATCAAGGGTGATGATGGCAGAAACGGCAATCCGCGAGCTAATGCGACGCGGGCTGAGAGCGCGACTATGCTATTTAATACAATTTCAGATTAGAATATTTGACATAATTATTATGTTTTGTATAATTAAAAGGTCAAATGAATCTTGATGCCGGTTTTCTAACCCGGTTTAACAAAAGGAGTTATTTTTATGTCTACTTATAACACAAAAACTATTGCTAAATTGGCGATAGTAGCGGCGATTTATGTCGTCTTAACCCTATCTTTCTTCGTGATTTCCTACTCGGCGGTGCAATTTAGAATCTCGGAAGTGCTGCTTCTGCTGTGCTTCTTCAACCCCAAATATGGCATTTCGCTGATTATCGGCTGCTTTCTGGCCAATGTCATTGCCAGCCCGGCCGGGCCGATTGATTGGGTGCTGGGCACGGCGCACACCATTATTGCGGTGCTATTCATCATCCAGGCAAGAAAAATGAAGCTACCGCTTTGGGTGGCTTCATTGGGCGCGATTATCGGCACACCGCTGATTGGCTGGGCGCTGCATATTGGCCTTGGATTCCCGTTTATCGCGACGACTCTTTGGGTGGCGCTGGGCGAATTTGTGGTGGTTACGGTGGTTGGTGTGCCGCTATTTGGGTGGCTGCGGAAAAGAGAGAAGTTTATGGAGGTTTTGGGGTAATGATGAGTTATGAGTGATGAGTTTTAAATGTAATGCAAGAAAAAAGCAACCCCGTGATCTGCGAGGTTGCTTTGATTTTTCATATTTAGATATCGAACCAATCTCTTCTAACTCCTACTATACCTGTCACCATAGATGTTAATCCAACAAGAGTTGAAAGCAGTACTATTTTTTGATCTTTTTCAAGTTTTAGCAGTGCATTATTGGCTTTGGCAAAATCAACATCGACTTCTGTATCTTTGCTTGGCGCGCCTATGTAATAGGTATATCCGCCGGTTTCGAGATTATCCTCTCTCTTACTACTATTTTGATTATTTATTAGGCCGACTTTTCTATTAAACTCATTTATATCTTTGCTTGCGAGATCTATGAGTTTAACCATTTCTTCGGTTACCAAATCGACATCTTCTTTATTAGAAAAAGTCTTTTTAATAAAATCAAAAAGCTCTTTATAAGCCTTTTCCTCTCTATTAGCATCGGTTTGTGAACGCGCGGTTTTAAGCATTTCTACGACGCTTTGAGACCTAGTTTTTGTCACTCCGCTATGAATTGCGCCTACTACACCAGTGCCAATTCCGCCGATTGTTCCTGCGATTAGAAATACGCCGACTACATTTGTTACTCTTCCCATAGTTAACACCCCTAACTATTTTATGATAGCGCAGTTTCGGGAAATTTGCAATGTTGATTTTTGAGAGTCTAACAAAAATAGCGCCCCCCCCCCGACGATTTTCGCCCGTTTTCGCCGATTTTCGTTGATTTTTGAAGTTTTTGTGTTGTTCGATGTTCGGGACGCCCGAAACGGCGTCCCCTACGAGGCTTCTTTGGCTTTGTGTTTTAGGCGGTCTATTATTTTTTTTTCGAGGCGGGAGATGTAGGATTGGGAGATGCCGAGCATATCGGCGACTTCTTTTTGCGTTTTTTCTTGATTATCAGGGTGTTTTATAGAAAAATCAAGGCCGAAGCGCAGCTCGATAATTTCGCGCTCGCGCGCGTTTAGGCCTTCTACGGCCTGCTGCATAATTTGGCGATCCACCTCGCGTTTGAGGTCTTTTTCCACCAAATCGGCGTCGGTGCCGAGGATATCGGAGAGCAGCAGCTCGCTGCCATCTACATCGCTTTTGAGCGGCTCATCGAAGCTGACTTCGGCCTTTTGGCCATTGATTTTGCGGATATACATCAGGATTTCGTTCTCGATGCAGCGCGAGGCATAGGTGGCGAGCTTGATTTGTTTTTCCGGGTCGAAGGTGTTTACACCCTTGATAAGCCCGATTGAGCCGATTGAGGTGAGGTCTTCGATGCCGATGCCGGTGTTTTCGAATTTTTTTGCGATGAAGACGACGAGGCGGAGGTTGCGCTCGATGAGGATGGGGCGAATTTTTTTTGGCTCGGTTTTGAGCCGTAAAAACAGCTCTTTTTCCTCCTCCGGAGTTAGTGGCTCGGGGAGGTTATCGCTTCCCCCTATATAATAAATGGGGTTAGCGATTTTTGCTTTTAGGCGGTAGATTAAAGTTAAAATCTTAATGTAAAGCTTTTTCATTTTTATTCCTTTCAGTTAGAAATTAGAAGTGCGGAGTGAGGAGTTTCTCATTTCTAACTCCTAACTTCTAATTCAAGCTATGCTATTGCGCGATATAATTCAGTCTGAGTGAGTTTTCCTTTGTGGATTGCCACTATTTTTTTATTGGTTCCTTCGATGTGTGCGGGGGTGAAGGCGAGGAGAAGGGTGGCGGTGGTGAGGGAGTTTATGGGGAGGATTTTGAGGTTCAATTTCTCATGCCATTTTTCGAAGATATCGACGATGTTATCTTTTTGTGCGAAATCTAGGCAAAATTCGGGGGGGAGGATTTTGCGCAGGACGCCGATTTCAGCGATTATATAATCGGTTTCGTTGCCGGTATCGAGCAGGCAGGGAATTGAGATTTCGCCTATTTTCAGCTCGAAAATGTTGGCTGCTAGCATTTTGTGCCTCTCCATCACTCTGCTTGCCATGGTGATTGTGAAAAACGCAAAAAGGATGGCGAAAACGAATGTTTTTATAGGAAAACCCGCTCCACTGATGCCGAGCAGCCCGACGATGCCATAGACGGCGCCGCCGAGCGCGTAGGTGATTATGTGGAACAATAGGCACTTTTTGAGGAAGGCGAGGGGGGAGCCGAAGCCGAATGCCAGCAGCACGATTGCGAGCGATGCGATGATTTTGCCGCTGAAATAGGGGATATCGAGGAAATAGAAGGCGACGGCATAGAGGCTGCCGGCGGTGGCGGCGACGAGGAGCCAGCGGAGTTTTCGCGCGGTTTTTAGCACTTTTTTGCAGATTATTAGGATGATTAGGGTGAGCGCGAAGTTGATTAGGAAGATGTCCTCGAAGTACATTTTTAACGAATAACGAATGACGAATAACGAATAATTGTGGTTGAATTGCTCTGCAATTCTTTTTATTCTAATTCCTCTCCGCTTAATTCCTTTCGAATTGTATTCTATGTTTTTGGGCAAAAAAAAATGTCGAACTTTGTCGACATTTTGTGGGCGTACTAAAATTTATTCATCAGTAGGCCCATAGCCTCCGCAATCACAATCATATTTTTTATTAAGTAAGTCATGATATTCTTGGTGCCTTTTTGTAAATTCTTGCGACTTTCTGATGTAATGTTCTTCATTTTCTATAAGCCTACCCATTATTTCAACCGAAACAGATAGTTCAATATATCTTTGACAATATGGAGCAGTATCAACTGATGGTTCAACTTTTGTTTTTATTCCTATGCTATTACACTCTTTTACACACAAATCTACATATTTATTTGCCTCTCTTATTGTATGTTTCATTTTTTCAAGTGGCGGAAATCTTTTACCAATGTTTATGAGTTCAAGTGCTCCCCATGTCGCTTGCATTTTTGCATAATCATATTCATATTCTTTTCCCAATTGTTCTTCCCGTTGATCTTCTGCTATTTTTTGTAGCCTTTTGTTTTTCATTTCCACTTTTTGCTTTTTGTGATGCTCTTCATATCTTCTTTAGTAATCCGAACTTCTGTCGAATGAATTCATAGTTTTTTCTCCCCTTTTTTATTCTCTTTCCCAAACCTTTTTTCCATAATCTTTTACTTCTTTAGTTGATGTTTTAGAAACCATATTGGAATCTAATTTTGGAAATGATTGTTGAAGCCTTTCTATTGATTCTTTTTTTAAAAACTGGCTTGAACCTTGCCCTGCATAATTAAGCTGAGTTTTTTGTAGGTTGTTTAAATTATCAAGAGTTTCACATATATGCTCTTTATATTCAGGATGATTTGTTGCAAACTCTGCAACTTTTTGCCCTATGTATGCTTGCTGAGCATCATCTAGTTCCCCTTTGCTTTCTAATAAATCCCAAAGTGTTGCTTTTTTCGCATCTATTATAACATTCCCATGCTCATCTTTAATATCAATACCCGCTTTTTGAATTCTCATTTCTTTTTCAAATTCTCTATTTAGCCCCCATTTTTCTGAAGCAAGGGCATATAGTAATAGCGGTTGTTCATTATACTTATCCCATGAAGGCTCACCTGCACCATACATTATGTATGCAAATTCTGGACCAGACCCTTTTGATTTTAGACTTCTTGCGAACTGAACATATTCTTTGGATGGCGGTCTGGCTTGTTGCATTTCCTTTATTGTTAGTGCCATTTGTTCTTTTCTAGCACGAAGTATATTTGCTTTGCTCTCATCAAAATTATTTTCCCTAATGTAATCTTCTATCAAATCATTATTTGCAATCGCTTGCCATGTTAAAAGTTCTTGTGGCATTCCGACCGATTTGTCAAAGATATATTTCCCATCTTTGTCTTTTTGGAAGGCTTTTGTTTCTCCATATCCCATTGCACTTTGGAATGCTTGTGATAGCCCAGAAGCCCCTTTTTCAATTTTTATTTCTCCACCAATTGAATCGCATTCTATATGATATTCGGTATGTTTTACAGTTCCATCTGCTTGGACAACATGATCTGCTTTGCCTAAATAAAGCATTTCTAAAAAGTCTTTTTGAACTTCATGGAAGTTGTCATTTTCTAACAATGCTAAGATTGCCGCTTTATTCTTAGTAGCAAGAGTTTCTGCACCAAAACGATCTGCTTCGCAACCATATACTGTGCTGAGAGATCTTCCATTACTGTTATAGTTTACAATTCTACCATCTTCAATTCTGAAATCTTTTGCTTGCCCGGCGGTTAATCCTTGATAGATTTCAGCCAATGTGTTTTGACTATTTACCCCTCTTGTGAAAGGGTCACTGAATCCCCAATGTAACTTTACTGGTTGATTATTATGCATAATCGCTTGACCATTTCCATCTTTGCAATAATCTGCGTAAATATAATCTTTCATACCTCGCCAACATTCCATCTTCATAATTGCAGTATAATCAGCTTGCGAACAACCAACGCGCAATAATTGCGGCATAAGGCCACTAATCATACCACTAGTTGAATTTTCAAATATAGCAATTGCTTCTTTTGCTGTTTGTATGCTTTTTTTGTCATTAACAAATGAAAGCGCCAAGTTTGCGTCAACTTTTTTGATTCTGTCTCTAAGCACATTTCTCGCAGTTGTATTAAAATATTGATTTTTTAGCATTGTGGCAAAATGTTCTAGCATTAATATCCTCTTCGCCATTAAATGATCAGCAGCAAGAACTGCATTCGCCCCGCCGCTTAGTTGAGAATGACTAACTGTACCAAAATTTCCATTTTGCCCGCTTAATACATCCAGTGTTGCATAGTTTACTTGATCGCCGCGCCATCTGAACGAATTTATTGAATGGTCGGTCATTGTGGTTATTTCTTTTATGTAAGATGAACGCATATCTTTGAAGAATGGCGAAATATGCTGACCACCGCTTGGCATTGAAAGACCAAGAGCTATATGCTTTGCACAACTTCTATCATAAGCACCACTTGGGCTATCGAATTGTGCAACTTTTGTAATATCAGACAAATGACCTTTTATCCAACCGTCATAAACATCTCGTTGAAAGCGTTCGATTTCTCTATCTCGAGCAGCAGTTTTCATGCTTAAGCCTCTGCGTTGGGTTAGCCATTTTACTGCAACTTGTTGGAACCAACCTGAAGAAGCGCCGATAATCGTGCCCATTAGAACAGACTTCGGAATATCAGATAGTCCCAATGTCGCGCTTTTTGTGGCTTTGTAAAAATCATCTGGTTTTAATTCTGCAGACATATCCCTCACCTCATCTTATATTGCTATTTTAACATATTTAGGAATGGAATGTCAAGAATTTGCAACTTTTTTGCGAGTAATTAAAACTTGACAAATTTGGCGGCAGGGGCTATTATTATT
>WRBX01000026.1 GCA_009784335.1 Oscillospiraceae bacterium | reverse complement strand
AGAGGTATGCGCTGCGAAGTTCGGGACGCCCGAGACGGCGTCCCCTACGATGCCGGGGTATTCCTGCGAAGGCGGGCGGCTGATGGCTGCCCCTATAATTGTGTGAAGCCCTATCGCCTCAATTGTAGGGGCGGTCTGTGACCGCCTTGCTTCGAGCTAAACTACAGAGCAATAAAAGAAGATTTGCGAAAGCAAATCCTCAGCGGTTATTCGTTATTCATTATGACTTATTCGTTAGCTTAATTTATTAAGCTTGCCTGCCAAAGCGGACTTTTTGCGAGCGACTGTGTTTTTATGAAACACGCCTTTTGCAAGCGCTTGATCCAGCATTTTCACAACTTCTGCGTGATAGCTGGCGGCTTCTTTCTTATCATTAGCGGCGATGAGGGAATCAAATTTCTTCAAAGCTGTTTTGATAGCGGATTTAATCATAGTGTTTTGAAGAGTCTTCTTTTCAATCACTTTCACGCGCTTTTTTGCTGATTTAATATTAGGCAATTTTTGCACCTCTCTTTCGAACTTTTATAATGTAGCATATCTGCAAATTTAATGCAAGTTTTTGTCAAAAGTGTCGCGGCATTCCATTTCTTGCAAAAAAGAATTTGCTGCATTATCTAAATCGATATTGTAGATTTCCGGAGCAAAAGAATCTATGCCTATATCATCATCATAACCTTCTTCATTATAATACATAGGTTCTAAGCCGGTTTGATCTAATCTCACTCTGCAACCATTTGCTTGTAAATATGATATCATTTCATCACTCAAGCTGATTATTTGCAAATGCTTGCTGCCACGCTTAATTGATTCTCTAATCTCTTTTTCTACATATTGAATCTCTGTTGGTTCAATTTTGCTTAATAGATTTCTTACTGATTCCATAAAATAACCTTTCTAATTCGGGCGCTACACAAATATATCAACCAAATCGGCGCCGATGCCGGTGAGTTCCATTGGAATACTGCGGATAAATGGGCTTGGCGGGTTATGATCGGTTTTGCCGAATAGCAGGCGCTGCTTGGCTCTGGTGAGAAAAAGCTTCTGCTTGGCGCGCGTTATGCCCACATAGCAAAGCCGCCGCTCCTCCGCCATCTGCGCCGCATCGTTCATATTTAGCGCCGACGGGAAAATATTTTGCTCCATGCCGGTCATAAAAACCACAGGAAATTCAAGGCCTTTTGAGGCATGCAGTGTCATCATAATCACGCAGTTTTCGCCCGAATCCTTAATCTCATCAATATCGGAAAAAAGCATTATGTTCTCGAGAAAATCGCCCAGGCTGCCGCCCTTGGCATTTTCATCATAAACGCGCGCAATCGAGAGAAACTCCTTCATATTCTCGATGCGAGCCATATTTTCAAGCGTCATTTCTTCTTCTAGATTTTTGATATACCCCGTGCTTCCAATAACTTCTTCCATGAAATCGGCTATTTTCTCATCGTTATATGCCAGACTATTTATCAAATCTTTGAAACCAACAAGCTTGGCCTTAGCCTTTTCCAGTGATTTAAAGTCATCGGCCTTCTCAATCACCTCAAAGAGTGAGCAATTTGCCATCTTGGCAATTTCTTCCAAGTGCTCCACCGTTGTCTTGCCAATTTTGCGCGAGGGCACATTGATAATGCGTTTTAGAGCTAAATTATCGTTCTTATTATGAATCAACTTGAGATAGGAAACGATATCCTTAATCTCCTTGCGATCGTAGAACCGCAGGCCGCCGACGATTTTATAGGGGATATTATGCTGGATAAACGCCTCTTCAAGATTTCGCGATTGCGCATTCATGCGGTAAAGCAGGGCGAAATCGCTATATGTATAAACTCCGCTATTGACCAATTTGCCAACATTCTCGGCGATAAATTTGGCCTCTTCTTTCTCATTGGTAAGGCACACAAGCTCGATATGCTCGCCTGTGTCGTTCGCTGTCCACAGTTTTTTGCCTTTTCTATCAAGGTTTTCTTTAATCACCGAGTTTGCCGCATTCAAAATATTTTGCGTCGAACGATAGTTTTGCTCCAGCTTAACCACTTTCGCATCGCCAAAATGCTTCTCAAAATTCAGGATATTTTCGATGGTCGCACCGCGGAATTTATAAATCGATTGGTCGTCATCGCCCACAACGTATAGGTTGCGCCGCTCGCCCGCAAGTTGCTTAATCAGGATATATTGCGCCATATTGGTATCTTGATACTCGTCCACCAATATGTATTTGAACTTATCCTGATACTCGGCGAGCACCTTGGGGAATTTGCGGAAAAGGGTGACTGTTTTCATAATAATATCATCGAAATCGAGGCTATTATTGCGCTCGAGATTGCGCTGATATAAATCATAAATCTTGGCAAGCTGCTTTAGGCGATAGTCATATCCCGCTTCCTGACGGAAATTTTCGGGCATCATCATCTTATCTTTGGCGCGCGAAATGGTGTTCATCACGGCCTTGATATCGTAGCGGCGCTCATCAAAATTCAAATCCTTAATGCAGGCTTTAATCAGCGCCTTCTGGTCGGTTTGGTCGAAAATGTTAAACGAGCGGCTATACCCGATTTTGTTGATATGACGGCGGAGAATCTTGACGCAAGCTGCATGGAAAGTGTGCGCCCAGATATTTTGCGACGCATCCGAGCCCAGCATGCGCTCGATTCTATCCTTGAGCTCATTGGCCGCCTTATTGGTGAAGGTGATTGCCAAAATCTCCTCGGGTTGCGCAAGGCCTTGCTCGATGATGTTGGCAATGCGGTTGATGAGCACGGTGGTTTTTCCGCTGCCCGCGCCCGCGAGAATCAAAAGCGGACCCTCGGTGCACCCCACGGCCGCCTGCTGCATTTCATTTAAATGTGTGAATCGTTTGTTGTTCAATTAATGCTTCAACCTTTCATTGAAATCTTTTATAGTAAAATCTTTTGTTACTTTTATATCTAACAAAGCATCTGTCAACTCAATATCAACAGAAGTGTTAATACCTAAGCTCTTAAAATACTGCTCAACTTTTCTAACGCAATCATCTTTATGAAAACCGCAAATAACCAACTCGTCCATTTCGCCCAATTGTTCACAAATTTTTGGATATTGAGGCACTTTTCTATACTGCTCTGCAGCAGGTGAATCAAGTGGTCTAGTTGATATAATTCTATCACTTTCCACAGTTTTTAGGCATTCCACTTCACTGACTTTGTCTGCATATGTCTGAAAAACCAAAAAATTAATCTCAAAGCCTTTCCTTCTATATTCAGAATCGATTCTTTCATTCATAGTATTTATAAGAAATTTTTGTGCAGCAACATTTCCAAAATCTTTAAAATACTCTTTCATTGGAAACAAAAATAATAATTTTCTCTTACTCATTTCCATTCTCCTTAATCATCACAATATAGTTCTTTTATCAAACTCCAAACTAAATGTCAAGGATTATAGACGCATTTGGGCATATCAAATTTGTGGCGGGTGGATGCGTGCATTTTGTCGATTTTTGCTTTTATCGCTGCATCCTCGCAGATGCCGCTGCGGATATATTTATCCAGCACCTCATAGGAAAAGCCAAAGCTCTCTTCGTCGGTGAGCGGGCTGAGGCCGTCGGCAGGCGCCTTTTCAATCAAGTTTTCGGGCAAGCCAAGCTCGCGGCCGATTGCCTTAACTTCGGTGTTGGTATAATCGGCGAGCGGGCTAAAGTCGCCGCGGCCGGTGCCGAATTTTGTGGTGTAGCCCACATAGTTCTCGCTGAGATTGCTGCAATTTGCAACCAGCGCGCCGAGGCTCGCGCCGACGGCATAAAGCCGCGCCATCCGCATAGAATCGACGATATTACCCTTGGCCACCTCTCCGATTTCCAGGCCGGCCTTGAGGGTTTCGCTTATGGCCGCCTGCACGGATTTTTCAATATTAATCGTGGTATGCCAAATACGCAAGTGATTAACAAGTTGCATAGAATCGGCGATATCGGCCTGCGCGCCATGCGGCAGAAGCGCGCCGAAGACACGCTCGCGCCCCAGCGCCGCCACGCAAAGAGCCGCGACAACAGAGCTATCCTTGCCGCCGCTTATGCCAACTACCACATTCTCAAACGGCGTGCCGCTCACATATTCACGAATCCAACCAGTAATTTTATCTTTCTCTATCGATGCATCAAACATGTTCTTCGACCTTTCATTACTACTTATATAATGAGCCATATCCGGAATGCAAGTTTTTGGAAGTAAAAATTTGACAATTTTGTTTTGAAGTTCTATATTAGAATTAACAATTCGAATCGGGGTGTGGCGCAAGAGGAGTGTGCTTGAAATGAACAAAAAAAGGCAGACGGCAAAGCTTATATGGAGAATTACCTACGCTCACACAATCGCTTATTTTATCGCGGGCGCATTGATGATGTATTTCTTAAGTTATGAGGAAATTTGGGCAATGGATATAATGTCATTTTATCGTCCTATTGATGATCCCCTCATGATATTAGCTGGGACAGTGCTACAAATTCCTCGTGGAATACTGATAGCGTTATTCATATTACCTTTGCGAAAGGCGTTTTTTGAAGAAAAATATGGCCTATGGAAATTGGGATTAATAGTAATTGGCTTTGCTCTGATTTCAACCATAGGAGCGCCGTGGGCATCATATGAAAGTTATATCTATACGAAATTTCCTTTGTGGCTACAATTGAAGGGTTATCCCGAATCTATTCTGTATGTAGGATTATTTATTGGGATACTGTATATCTCACAAAAGTTCGAACACAAGAAAGCTATTACCATATTATCAATAGTGATAATGTCACTTTTAAGCATAATGTCCATTATGGGTTATATGCAAGCTATTTAAATGTTGAAAAACTTTGCAGGTTTTCGAAAACGAAAGCCGTTAGAGTACACAAAATCGGGGTGTGGCGCAGTTGGTAGCGCACCAGACTGGGGGTCTGGGGGTCGCGTGTTCAAGTCACGTCACTCCGACCATAAAAAAACTCGCAAGTATTTTGCGAGTTTTTTTGCAACTTAATGCTGCACTAAAGTCTCTTTATTTAACCTTAGCTATCAGCTGTATGAGAGTAAAGTATTTGCCCCCTTCAGCCTCCATCATTGGAATATCCTCATGTGCAATTGGATGGCCGCTAGTCAGCCATTCATCCCAGGCTTGGCGGTTAGCATCCATCTCTGTGCAGCTTAGGAGCTCAATTCCGTCGCACTCACTCCATAGATTCTTCCAAAATTCAGGATTTTGGAATGACACTGCGCCTTCCTCGCCTGCCGCCTCAAAAAATGGCAATATCTCTTCCGGAGGACTATCAATCCCACTCTTCCACCCCGGAACTGCCACTGCGATATAGCCGCCCTTCTTAACAAAAGGAATTAATGAGGGCAACATCTCAGGCGTTCTGCCGAAATATTGATATGCATCAACACTAAACAGAATATCGAAATATTCATTGGCAAAAGGTAGCCCCTTGGTTGCATCTATGAGCAAAGGAACGGTTTTATCTTCGATTCCAAGAGATTTGAAACGCTCATCATTGTCAGTTGGCGAAATCCACAAGTCAGCGGCGAAAACTTCTACTCCAAATTTTTGCACGAGCAATAGCGTTGAAAGGCCGCAACCGCAGCCCAAATCCAGCACTCGCATACCTTCGCGAATATCTAAATGCGATGCCATTTCCTCCGATATCCGCATGGCGTTTGGCCCCATCATATTTGCGTTCAAAAACTCTAAATTGCTTTGCTCTTCGATAAACTCATCTGTAAATTGATACATATTATCCTCCATACTTAAAAAGAATCAATGGCCATGGCAACCCGAGCAGTTTCCATCACAGCCGACGATTGGGGTTGGATCGATGCCTTGGCGCTTATAATAATCGCTGATGGCCACTTTAATCGCCTCTTGCGCCAGCACCGAGCAATGCACCTTCACCGGCGGCAGGCCATCAAGCGCGTCCATAACTTCCTTATTGGTCACTTTTAGGGCTTCGGTAATGGTCTTTCCCTTAATCAGCTCGGTCGCCATCGAGGATGTCGCCACCGCCGCGCCGCAGCCGAATGTTTGAAATTTCACATCAATAATGATGTCATTTTCCACTTTTAAGTACATTTTCATAATATCGCCGCACTTGGCATTGCCCACTTCGCCGACGCCATTGCTATCTGCAATCTCGCCAACATTGCGCGGATTTGAAAAATGGTCCATAACTTTTTCGCTATATAACATTTGATTCTCCCTTAGCTCTTCTTTTTCTATATCTCCACAGTGCTACACTTGCAGAACCGGTTTGTATAAATTCATTCATTGCACCTGTGTATGCACCGGACAAAATGCAATATATACCATTAAAAATTGTAGTCCAAATCAATGTCCCTCTTAAAACTGTTCTATTATCTTGCCATTGTCCGTAAGTATAAGCCATAGCTAGAATAAGCAATATATTGTGCCAGCTTTCCCATCTGAATATATGTATTGCCAAAAATCCAGTAAGCAGTAATAGCAAAATCCAAAATGGCGCTTTTCTATTTTTTCTTGAATAAAGATAAAATATCAATGTTCGCGAAATAGATACACAACCAATTAATGCTCCGACTATAGCTCCTACAAATACGAATTGAAGAGTCCAAAGAATATTTCCCATTAACATGAAAAAAAGTATTCCTGATTTCGTCTTCATTTGCGGAGAGATAGCACAAGTGATAATAAGAAAAATCCCAAGTATTTGTGCTATGATTTGGTATGTAGTCATAATCAATCTCCTAGTGCCCCAAAGGCGACATTGCGCGAAGGCGCGCGACTATTGGTTTTAGTTCATCAATAACATAATCTATGTCGGCTTTTGTGGTGTCAAGGCCGAGGGTGAGGCGGAGTGAGCCGTGGGCTTTTTCATGGGGGACGCCCATTGCGAGGAGGACATGCGAGGGATCCAGCGCGCCTGATGTGCATGCCGAGCCGCTTGATGCGCAAATTCCTTTGGCATCCAGCATCAGCAGCAGGCTTTCGCCTTCGATATATTCAAAACCGATATTGATATTATTTGGCAGGCGCTCGGTGGGGTGGCCGTAGAGGGTGGTATTTGGAATTTCGGTGAGGATTCTATTTATTGCATAATCGCGGAGTTGAATCTGATTCGACGGGACGATGTGGGCATTGTCCCCTACGCTCGTGGGGGAAATTTTGCCATGGAGCGGGGCGCCCGGGACGGCGCCCCCTACTGCAAGTTCTAGGGCTTTACACATACCGACGATTCCTGCTACATTCTCGGTGCCTGCGCGCATATTTTTTTCCTGGGCGCCTCCTTGGATAAACGACGAAACCTTCGTGCCTTTGCGGATATATAGAGCGCCAACGCCCTTTGGCCCGCCAAATTTATGCGCCGAAATCGAAAGCAAATCAATTCCCAGCTCCTCCACATTCAGCGCAATATGCCCGGTAGTTTGCACGGCATCGGTGTGGAAAAGCGCGCCATGGTCATGCGCGATTGCCGCCAAAGCTTTAATCGGAGCAATTGTGCCGACCTCATTATTGGCATGCATAATGCTCACAAGCGCGGTGTTTTCCTTCATCGCCGCCCGCAAATCTTTGGGGTTAATCATAGCATGCTCATCAGCGGGGAGATAAGTAACCTCATGCCCCTGCTTTTCTAGCGCCTGGCATGCATGCAGCACGGCATGATGCTCGATTT
>WRBX01000025.1 GCA_009784335.1 Oscillospiraceae bacterium | reverse complement strand
TAGATAATACATCCATAAGTATTGCCCAAAATGCTTTCTAGGGCCGGATGTTTATATTTGAGCGGGGCGATGTGGGCATCGCCCCCTACGCTCTGCTCGGACTTGCGCTTGTTTTCAATGTAAGTAGGAATCGAATCCATCGGGCCGGGGCGATAGAGGGCAACGGCGGCTATGATATCTTCGAAGCAATTGGGTTTTAGCTCTTTTAGAAAAGATTTCATGCCATGGGATTCAAGTTGGAAGATGCCATCGGTATTTCCGGCTGCTATCAGTTCGAAAGATTTTGTATCATTGAAAGAATGGAATTTTTCTAACGAATAACGAATAACGAATAACGAATAACTACGGTTAATTTGCTTCGCAAATTTTATTTTTTTAGTTTTTTTATATTTATGAATTTCGTCAGAAATTCTACAATAGTTATTCGTTATCACTTCTTCGTTATTCGTTATCGTATCCACTGCTGTTTGGATAACTGTGAGAGTTTTGAGGCCAAGGAAGTCCATTTTTAGCAGGCCGAGTTCTTCAAGGGTTCCCATTGGGAATTGGGTTGCGATGCCGTTATCTCCCACAATCATGGGGACATATTCGCTTGTAGGGTGCTCGGTGATGACCACGCCGGCGGCATGGGTGGATACATGGCGGGGGACGCCTTCGAGGGAAATTGCACAATCTATTAGTTTTCTAATCTGCTCATTATTATCGTATTCTGCTTTTAAATCTCGGTTTTGTTCAAGAGCGCGATGAAGCGTAATATTCAGCTCAAAGGGAATCATTTTGGCGATGCGATCGCACTCGGCATAGGGGATATCCAGCACACGGCCGACATCGCGGATAGCCGCGCGGGCGCCGAGAGTTCCGAAGGTAGAAATTTGGGCAACATGGTCTTTGCCGTATTTCTGCGCGACATAATCGATGACTTCTTGGCGGCGAGCTTGGCAGAAATCTATATCAATATCGGGCATGGAAACGCGTTCCGGGTTGAGGAAACGCTCGAAAAGCAGGTTATACTGGGTGGGCTCGACGGTAGTGATATCGAGCAGATAGGAGACAATACTGCCGGCAGCGCTGCCGCGACCGGGGCCGACGGCGATGCCGTTATCTTTGGCAAATTTAACAAAATCATGGACTATAAGAAAATAATCGGTGTAGTTCATTTTATTTATTGTTTCCAGCTCAAATTCCAAACGCTCGGTAATGATGGCACTTGTAGGGGCGATGGTCCCCATCGCCCGCGGGCGACCGAGGACGGTCGCCCCTACATCTTGACCATACTTGATTTCTAAACCCTTGTAGCAGAGCGCCTTTAATAAACCGAAATTATCGCCGGGCGGGACGCCGAGGGCGGCGTCCCCTACAACTTCAAATTTAGGCAAGTGCAGTTTATCGAATTCGATTTCAACATTGCATAAATCGGCTATTTTCTGCGTGTTTTCGATTGCGTTCGGATAATCTTTGAAAATCTCGGCCATTTCTTCTGTGGATTTAAAATAAATTTGGTCGGTATCGAACTTCATGCGGTCGGTGTCGGTCACTGATTTACCCATTTGGATGCACATTAAGATATCTTGAATCTCGGAATCGCTTTTATCAAGATAGTGGACATCGTTGGTGGCGACGAGGCCAAGGCCCTGCTCCTTGCCGATTTTCGCAATTTCCAGGGTGATTTTATCTTGACCTTCAAGGCCGTGGTTTTGAATCTCTAAATAGAAATTATCTTTGCCAAAAGTTTTGGAATACCACCGGGCGACTTCGCGAGCTTTTTGCGGTTCATCATTTAAGATAGCTTGCGGGATTTCGCCTTTGAAGCAGCCGGAAAGTGCGATTAGGCCTTCGGAATAATTTTCGAGGGTGGCTCTATCGGTGCGCGGTTTATAATAAAAACCATCCGTGTAGCCCAGCGATACGATTTTCATAAGGTTTTTGTAACCTTGATTATTTTTTGCAAGCAATATCAAATGATAGCGCTCTTGGTCGGCCCCCGGTTCTTTATCCTGCATAGTGCGGGGAGCGACATAAACTTCACAGCCGATAATCGGCTTAATTCCTTGCTTTTTCGCTTCTTTATAGAAATCAATAACACCGAACATAACGCCGTGATCGGTGATGGCGACGGCGTTTTGCCCGAACTCTTTTGCGCGGGAAATAAGCTTATCGATGCGGGTTGCGCCATCCAATAAACTATATACAGTATGTAGATGTAAGTGGGCGAAGTTTGCCATGTGTTACTTCCTTTTTTGCTTCAAGCATTTAGCGCTTAGCATCTAGCATTTAGTTTTTTATTTGAAACTTTCAATGGATACAGATGTTTAAATGCTAAATGCTAAAAACTAAATGCTGAGTTTCATAATTTTTGTTAATTCCTGATTAATGTGTGATTTGCTGGTGCCGGCGAGGGCAGCGAGTTCGGCGAGGGATTTAGTGGGATTATCTAAACGAAGCCGGGCGATTTCGCGGAGGGGCTTGGGGAGGCTCTCGATGCCGATTTTGTTAATATGTTCGATTTGCTTTAGGCTGGCAGAAATCGTTTTATCATAATTTGCGGTTTCGATATTAATTTTGCGGTTTAAGTTGCCACTATCTTCTTTTTCAACCTTAATCGTGAGGAAATCCAGCATGGATTTATTTGCGCCCATAATACCGAGAAAATCGCCGATAATTTCGCTATCTTTGAAATAGAATGCATAGCCGCGATGCTTTTTGACATGCCTGTTTGGCAGGCCTAAGCCCTCGAGCAGATTCTCAAAATCACGGCGGAGGGATGAAAACGGCACGAGGATTTCGGCATGGTAGTTTTTATGAGGGTCGTTAATATAACCGCCGGCGAGAAATGCGCCGCGCAAGAAAGCGCGCATAGCGGCTTCATCCGGCAGCAAATTCCAATCGACTTTTGATTTATAATTTGCGTTATCCTTGGAAAACAAACGAAACCCGGCGCTCTGCGCCATTTCGCACTGCAAGGATTCGCCTTCGATATTTTCGAGTTCGTCGCGGACTTGGGCGGCAAATGATTTCATAGATTAACATTAAAACAAAAAAAACTTTTAGTAAAGTTTTGGAATAAAAAACAGGACGGCTGGTTGCCGTCCCTAGTATTTTTGATATTAATTCATCTCATGAATGGCAATAGTGCGGGTATGTTGGGTGTGGAACCATTCGCGTTGGTTTTTCTTAGCCATGCCGACGGCGGCGATAGGAATCCACGAGAGCGAATAGAAGCCGTAGATGAAGAAATCGAGGATTGTGTTGCGGTTGAAGCGTTTTTCAACAATCATCACCAGCGGGCCCCATAAGAATTGCATGAGGACGAACACATTGAATACCGTATCGGGCATAAGACCCCAAACAACCAAATTACTCTCAGGATACATAATATTTAGCCATGCGGTGAAGGTGATAAAGCCCATGGTTATGATGCGCAGTGGTTGCAGCAGATAGATTGCGCAATCGAACGGGATTATATTGCCTTCTTTGAGCGCTTTTTTGGTGAGCGGTTTTAGGAAGCGGCTGGCGACATCGGCGTGCCCTTGCATCCAGCGGACGCGTTGCTTCCAGCTTTGGATGAAGGTGATTGGCTTTTCGTCATATATTTTGGCGGCAGGTGCCCATGCGACTTTAATGTTATTCAGCGCCAGGCGCATAGTGAATTCCATATCTTCGGTGAGGCAGGTTGCTTGCCAGCCGATTTGCTTGAGGATATCGGTGTTAACTATAAAGCCGGTGCCGTTTAGCTGGCAGGTGAGGCCGAGGTTGCTTCTCGAGGTTTGATAAAGCTTGTTAACCATCCAAAACGCCAGCGAATATGAATAGGAAATCCAGGAATCGCGCGGGTTTTTGCTATCGACATAACCCTGAACCACCTTGGCGCCATTACGAGTTTTCTTATTCATTTCTTTAAGAAAATCTTTATCCACCACATTATCAGCATCAAAAATTGCGATATGGTCGAACTTCTTTTTCATATTGAAAATCTTATCGAACATCCATTCGAGAGCATAACCTTTGCCGCGCTCGAGCTTATTCTGGCGCTCGAAAACTGTTGCGCCGGCCGATTTTGCGATTTTCGCGGTGGAATCCGTGCAATTATCGGCAACAACGAAAACTTCATATTTGTCTTTCGGATAATCCAAATGTTGCAAACTTTCAACCATGTGGCCGATAACAGTCTGCTCGTTATGCGCGGCGACGACGATTGCGAAACTATCTTTGCCGCGGGCGGCTTTCTCTTTTTTATGCGGGAGGAATGCGAATAGGGATATGAAGAAGTAATACACTCCCAGAGATAAAAAAAGGATTTGCAAGATGTAGAATATGTTTAGCCAAATTGAGTCTGCCATTAAAAACCTCCATGCGCCGTACAACAAAAAACATAATAGCATGTTTTTTTAGAAAAGGCAAGTTTTTGTAACAATTCTGTAATATTTCTTTACAAAGTAGCTTGAACCCCCTTGAACTACCACTTCTTTGTTGGAAACTTTCAAAAACTTGCAATTAAATACATTATAGTATACTAAATGATTATGAGAAAAATTCTGGCAATATTATTGGTTTTTTCCGTGGCGGCGGCGAATTTTGGGTGTGGTAAAAATAATACGGCAAGCAAACCGAATTCTTTTATTACTATAAATGGCGAGGAGGTTTCCACGCCGATTTTTGTGCATTATATGCAGAGCGTGAAGCAATCTATCGAGGAACAGTACGGTTCGATTGCGAAGGATGCGGAGGCAGCGGAATATATCAAGGAACAGGCGCTTAATAAGATTATTAATTTATATTTAGCTAAGCAATCGCTTGGACGAGAGCTGACAGACGATGAGATAAAAAAAATCCGGGATGAAGAAACGATTTATCGAGATATGTATGGCAAGGATTATGATAAGGCATTGCGTGAAGTTGGCCTAAATGCAGAGATTTATTTTGATCTGCTAACTTTAACGCAATTTGAAACAATCGCTTATAATGAGATGAAAGGGGATACAAGCGAGGCAGAATTACGCAAGTTTTATGAGAATAGCATGATGCGCATTAAAGAGATTTTCGTTTATGATGATGGCGAAGAAAATCCATTGGTGGATAGAATTATGGCGAAAGGTTTGATTGAGATTGTTTATGAAAAAGCCAAAGCGGGCGAGGATTTTGATAAGCTGATTGAGGATTTTAATATGGATTCCAATATGGCGCAGTATGAGGATGGGCTTCTAGTAGGCAGAAATAATCCTTCATATAATCCGGATTGGCTGGAAATTGCAGCTAATTTGAAGGCAAATGGAATTAGTGATATATTTGAGATCGACGGTGGGTATTCTATATTGAAACGGTTGCCGGTTGATAAGAGCAAATTCGAAGAAAACCTTGAAATTTCGATTATGATGGAATATTGGTTTGATAAAATGGCCAAGCTAAAAGCAACAGCTGTGGTTGAAAAAAATGATGAAATTTGGAGTAGGATTGATTTGGGCAAGGGTTTAGGTAAAAATTTTGGGATAAAATAGATAGAAATTAGAAGTGAGAAGCGAGAAGTTATTGTTGAAATTCTATTGAATTTCTATAATTTCAAATTCCTAACTTATAACTTCTAACTAAATAAAATACATAGGAGAAAAAAATGTTTGAAGACAAAAACATGATCTGTAAAGATTGCAATGGTGAATTCATTTTCACCGCCGGGGAGCAGGAGTTTTATCAAGAGAAGGGCTTTGAAAATGAGCCGCAGAGATGCGAGGAGTGCCGCAGGGCATTTAAGGCGCAGCTGCGCGCAAATCGCACATGGCATGAGGGAGTTTGCTCTGATTGCGGCGGGCCGGCGAAAGTGCCTTTTCAGCCGACGCAGGATAAGCCGATTTATTGCAGCGAGTGCTTTGAAAAGCAGAAGGCGTAACTAGTGGCTAGTAGTTAGTGACTAGTGGTTAGAAATAACAATATCACCTACGCATATAATGGGTTAGGTGATATTTCTATGTTCATAATTGTTAAAAAGGCTTTTCTTGCAATGCTTGTGTGCTCATTTGTGATTCTGGGGATGGCGCTGTTTTTTTATATGTGCTTGATCTAGGAGCGACTATTTGCCTTGCCTTATTAGCCTCAACAATTCCCTTGTTGAAGTTGTTGCATGATAAAATCATTCTTAAAAAACTTTGGGTTGCTTTTTATCATATCTCGAAACTTTATCAACCCTTGCTTTCAATTCAATCTCTTGTGCAATAAATGAATTAGTTTTAATTATATTAGTCAACTCATCTTTTGTCACATTAGCGCAAAGAAATTCTACTATGTCTTTTTGCTGGTTTTCACCAAGAACTTCATATCTATTCGTTAGGTATTTATATGTACCTTTACTTACCTTAATTTTCCTTAACTGCTCCAAATACTCTTTTTCTTTTTTGCCATGAGCACTCGCCAATAAAATTCCGCCAGCAGCACCACCAAGTGCAAGAAAACCTAAAAGGGTTGCAATACTACCTGCTCTTCCCATGCCTCTTCCTGCAAAACGAGGGTCTGCCAATATGGCTCTTGTATCTTTATCTACATTTTCTTTCGTCTCTGCATGCCTCTTGTCAGACAATTTGTTAGCTATTTCTACGCTTGGATTTAGTGACAATAAATCAGATGTGGACTCTCTATAGTTTTTCCAATGTTCGTTAGTCACTCTTTCAACTTCCGCATCTCTAGCTCTAGTCTTTTTCATATTAAAAGGTCCAACAAAGAAAATTGTTGCTAAAGACATTGTTGTTAAAGTCATTGTTGCTAAAATTACTCTTGTACTGTTTCTTCTTATTTTGTTCACATTGCTTTCCAATGCTTTTATTTTTTCTAATTGATTGCTTCTCATGATAATCCTCTCCCTTTTTTAATATTTTGAACAGATATATTTTTTTCACTTGTTCCTTGTTTCCTAACCGCAGTTAAACAATTTCCATTTTTTTGAGCTTTTGCTTCTTTGGGAACTATATTATACATGCCCTCATAATCAAAATCGAGCCATTTTGTCTTGTCGGCATAAGCCGTAAATTTGTTAAGTGTTTCTACGAGTTGACTCTTGTTAGGTCGATAAATCCCATCTGAAGTTGCATGCTTTGGAAAGAAAACCATATCATCTTTTAAGATTACAAAACCGCCGTCATTGATAGGTTTCCCATGAAAAGTAGCTGAACCATCTAAGCTTTTATACTCATCAAGTCTCAATTCTAAGCTGCCCGCCTTCACTTCATTCGTATCTTTCGAGAAATCAACAGCAATCTCATCTCCATCAATTGCCTTTGTCTTAATGCGGTCGGCGATTTTTTGATCATCACCAAGCCATTTATTTTTCTTCCATTGCTCAGCTTGAGACACAATTTGATTGTGAATCTCTTTAGCTGTTTTAATAATCTGCTTTTCATAATAGATTTTTGGTAAAAATGTCATTTTAATCTCCTCCTTTTATTATCGATTTTGCTTTATCAGCCTCAACAATTCCCTCGTTGAAGTTGTTGCCATAAGTGTTTCTTTGATTTTTTCCTCATTGGTTTCTAAATATCGCAAAAGTTCTGATTTTTCCTCAGCGCTATCGCACCAATATTCAAGCTTCAACATCGCAAGCATCGCAAGCGCTTCTTTTGATAACCCTTGCTCATCCAGCGCTTTATTCTCATCAATAGCCGGCATCTCACTTTGACTACTATTGCTTTTGATGAATTCAAAAACATCTTTGGGCAAACGATTTATGTAATCTTCGCCCAGCGCCAGAATAACTGCATAGCCTTCTGAAAAAATTTGTTTTGTAATCATAGTTTTCTCCTTT
>WRBX01000024.1 GCA_009784335.1 Oscillospiraceae bacterium | reverse complement strand
GCCCACCAATAATCGGGATTATCAAGCATAGTGTTCTCTGCTTTGCTATCATAAAAACCAAAAGCACTAACAATAATTTTTGCAAATTCTGCTCTCGTTGTCTTCCCGTTTGCCTTAAAAAGATTTTTGTTATCTTCAATATATCCGTTCAAAATGCCATATTTTGAAAGCGTATCCACCGCTTCCGCCGCCCATGCAAAATTGCCCATATCAACATACACCGGCACTGTGTTCTTATCCCAAAACGATGTTATCATGATGCTAGGCGCAACCGCAGTAACCGAAATGCACATCAAAGGGATTATTAATAGCATCAACCATAATTTTCGCATTTCCCAGCCTTTCTTTTTTGCACACAGATTCGCTTCGCGAATACACAGGTGGCTTCGCCACAACAGATTTACACAGATTTTTTTACATTTTCGTTTTTAACGCAGAGCGTTAAAAACATCTGTGTTAATCCGTTAAATCTGTGTGTTGCCGTAGGCAACCTGTGTGCTTAAAAAACTAAAGCACGCGCCAGTGGACAGACCAAACATTAAAAAACATCTTAAAACTATCCTTAATAACTCGAACCTTCGAGCTTTTTCTTTGCGATGAAACTTCCACCGCAAACTCACCCACAGAATACCCATTCACTTTAGCAAGCGCCAGCACTTCCACATCAAACCCGAAGCCAAAAATAGTTATTTTGCTGAAAATATCCTTGGCAACATCTCGCCTAAAGCCCTTGATTCCCGCTTGAATATCGGAATAATCTGTCTTAAAAACCAAATTCGTGTATTCAATAAAAATCTTCGATATTATCTTGCGCTTAAATCGGTATTTCGACTTGTCCTCGCGAATATACCGCGAGCCAATCGCTATATCGTTCTTTTCCAAAGCTTCCGCGGCATCCGCCAAATGCTCCGGTGCATACGCCAAATCGCTGTCGGTGAACAGGATATAATCGCCGTCGGCCGCCATCACGCCGGCCTTAACCGCCGCGCCCTTGCCCCTGTTAAAAGGATATGTTATAACCTTGATATTCTTTCGCGAGATAGCAAGGTTTTGCGCTATCTCACCCGTTGCATCTTTAGAACCGTCATCCACTATTATCAGTTCATAATTTTTATATGTCTTCGCTAAGAAATCATCAACTCTTTTGGCGTTTTCTTCTATTATTTTCGCTTCATTATACGCAGGCATAACCACAGAAATTTTCATAAAATCAAGCTATCACATTTGCAAAAAAATGCAAGCATTTTCAAAAGTGATTAGTGACTAGTGGCTAGTGATTAGAAGGCTAGCCACTAACCACTAGTCACTAGCCACTTCCCAAACATTGACTTTGTTTTCCTAAAAAACATAGAATTTCAAATATAGAGAGGGTGATAGTTATGGAATTGAAGGGCACAAAAACCGAAACTAATTTAATGTCGGCATTTGCCGGCGAATCACAGGCGAGGAACAAGTATGATTATTTCGCAAAGGTGGCAAAAAAAGAAGGTTATGAGCAAATTGCGGCGATTTTTGAGGAAACTGCGCGCAATGAAAAAGAACATGCGAAATTATGGTTTAAGGCCTTGGGCGGTATCGGCGATACCATGCAAAACCTAAAACATGCAGCGGAAGGCGAAAATTATGAGTGGACTACAATGTATTCCGAATTTGCACAAACTGCCCGCGAAGAAGGTTTTGAAAAGCTTGCTCGCCAATTTGAATCAATTGCAGAAATCGAAAGCGAGCATGAAAAGCGTTATTTGAAGCTTCTTCAAAATATTGAGGCGAATCAAGTTTTCGAGGCGGAAGACGGCACCGCTTGGCATTGCCGCAATTGCGGGCACATCCACATCGGCAAGAACGCACCGGAAGTTTGCCCTACCTGCCATCATCCAAAAGCATATTTCGAGCGCCAAGCAAAAAATTATTAGAATGATAAAATTAACGCACATCATATCGGATACAAACATCGGCGGGGCAGGCCGTTATTTGCTTGCTTTTCTTGAATACTATAACAAAGAAATTTTTGAAGTGAGCGTTATTATTCCCAAAAACAGCAAGCTAAAAGAGCATATTCCAACCGCAATCGAAGTTGAAGGCATTGCTGATAAGAGCTTCTCTTTTAAAGGCATTTTGGAAATCAGAAAGGTTTTGAAGAAAATCAAGCCCGATATTGTGCACACCCACGGAGCCTTGAGCGGCCGCATCGCCGGGAAACTTGCCGGCGTAGCAAATGTCACCTACACTCGTCATAGCGTTTTCGAGCCTTCAAAAAAACTAACTCGCGGCATTGGCTTTCATCTCAACAAATGGCTTAATAATTGGACATGCCGCAAAATTATCGCCGTGGCAAAAGCCGCTGCGCAAAACATTATTGATAGCGGAGTAAATCCCGATAAAATTCAAGTTATTTATAATGGCGTTAAGCCCCTGGGCATACGCACTAAATCGCAAAGCAAAGATTTTTTGAGGTCAATAGGCGCGAGAAATGATATTCCCACTTTGGCAATCGCGGCACGATTAACAGCCGTCAAGGGGCAAAAATATATTGTTGAAGCCGCAAAAATGTTGAAAGAAAAAGGAATTCTGTGCCAAATTATTATTGCCGGAACCGGTGAAGATTTTGATAGTCTAAAAAAGCTGGCGGAAGAATTAGGCGTGCTGGGCAATTATATTATTCTGCCGGGCTTTGTAGGCGATATAGAGGGGCTGATGAACGCTTGCGATATTCAGCTCAACGCCAGCTACGGAACCGAAGCTGCCAGCCTTGCATTGATGGAGGGTATGAGCCTTGGCAAGCCGAGTATTGTTTCTGATTATGGCGGCAATCCTGAGCTGATTACTGATAGCATAAATGGTTTAATCACCTCTCAGCACGCGCCCGAGCAAATCGCGACGGCAATAGAGCGCCTGCTCGGCGACGAAGGCCTATATAATGATTTAAGCGAAAACAGTAAAAAAATCTATTCCGAACGGTTCACTGCCGAAAATATGGTGCAACAAATGGAAAATTTTTACCTAAGTTTGACAAAATAACAATAATATGCTAGCCTATTGTTATTAGGGGGAGTGCGTCATGGCAAGCAGAGAAATTATTATCACTTATAATGAATCAAACGAGAAAAGATTGCTTCGTTTTTTAGAGAAAAACGGATATCAGGTGCAAGATTACAATCAAATTGCATATCGGCAAAAAATAATTTCTAAAAAGCTCTTTGAAGATTTGGATTCCATTCCGGAATACCAGTCTTTTGTTATTTCAGAAACAAAAAAGTATTACGACAAAGTAAGCATGCTTTCTGACAATAAAAATGACGATAATAATATTTATTCCAGCAGGGCATTGGTAAATATCGTTGAAATCATACTTCGTGAAAAGCTGGGCGACGAAAAATATAATGAAATCATTGATTCTATTGTTTGCCGTGATAAAGCGGAGTTTGATTTTTCAAGAAAATTGATTAAAACTATTAAAAGAACCGAAGAGTTTATGAAAGCTGTCGCCGAAAAAAACAACCGAAAATTTTACCCGTTAACAGAGAAACAGTTGAAAATATGTGCTAAATCTATTGAAGACATGAGAGGCATTGCAATTTTAACTCATAATCATGTTTCCATGGACGAGATTATTCAGCTTTCCGAAGTTTTGCTTTCTGTTAGCGCCGAAACATATAAGCCTTTAGAATATGCACAAAAAACTGCAAATGAAACTGTTCGTTATAGATTTGACGAAGCTGAGCCAACCGGTTTTGTTACTATCGCGGAGAATAATTATGCGCAGTATTTAGCGGTTCATATCAATGCCATTAGAAAGAATCCTTTAGAAATTAAAATTCTTTCTTATATGGAAAACTTTGTAAACAATCACGAGCATCATATTTTTTATAAAGAAGGCGTTAATCTTTATGATAAAAGCAATTTTCATCACAGGGTTGGAAAATACTATGCATTTCTAAAAGATGCATTCAAAAGTGATGATATAAATTCTAATGAAATAAACAGAATTTTCAGAACTGTTATCGGCAAGGCAAAACAAACCATGAGAGCATATACAAAATACATGAAAAGCACTGACAGTTTCAAAAACGGGATACATCACAAAGAGAAAGTAAGCAATCTAGTATTAGATATTTTTTATAAAGCTGTTTTGAATAACCTTATAGGGTTAGAAGGGCACAACAGCGTTTTGCAAGGTTGTTGTTGTTTAGAGCTAAGAGACATTTGCGATGCTACCTGCTTAGAGGATGAAAATATCACTTTTGCCGATGCAACAGCAGCTTTCGGGAGCGATAATGTTACTGAGGATTTCCCTGTTTTTCGCCTTTTCGAGAGCAAGCCCGAAAGCATAAAAAACATTTTGGACGAGCTCAAAAAGGGAGATAAAGCCAACACGCACGGCATGATAAATTTCGATTATAAAAGCAATAAGAAAAAGGGCATTTCCGAAAAAGTTGTTTTAGGCTTAAAAAAGTAAAAATGTTGACAAATTAGATAATATTCATTACATTATTCAAGGAGCAAAAAATGATTGAGCTTGCTCAAAATCATTTTTGTGACGACAGCCGGGTTCAATACCCCGCCGCGCAGCAAGGGAACCTTGCGCGGCTACGCCGCGCGGGTCCAGGGCTTGCCCTGGGGTATTGATACCCGTCATTATTGAAAGGGGAAATAAAAATGAAAGAATTTGATGAAAACCAGATTGATTTAAAGCTTAAGGAAATCATTGCCGAAACCTTAGATTTTGACCCGAAAGAAATAACCGATGATTTTAATTTTCACAGGTCTGATAGGCCAACCCAGTTTGGTGTGGTTTTAGCAAAAGACCTTAATCTTGTTCGCATTATTAATGATTGCGAAATAGAGTTTGATACTCATTTCAAATTTGGAAATGTAGAAAGTATCGGAACTTATAAAGATTTAAAAAAGTTGATTGTTGCCTCATTGAAAAGCCCTGTCCGCACCACATTGGCAGAAGCCAGAGCCGGCCAAAAAGCAGCAGATGACTCCAGATTTTTAGTTAAAAAGCTAAATTTTTAACACCTACTTGTTCTCGCCCATCGTATTCAAATAATCATTCACTATGCTCTTGCCGTAGTCTTCGGCAGGAGCCCATTTTTCGCTCAAATCTTCAACATGTTTTATATTCCCCGCCCAGCCGGTAGATAGCACGGTATAGTATCGCTGATGTAGCATGCCCAATGGCTCTGCTCCGCAATATGCCGCCATGTGATTGAAGTGCCCCTGCACTCCGGCCTCCGAATTAGAAAAGGTTTCATGGTCGTCACGGGTATCGCCCGTGGCGTTCACCTTTTTTATTCCGGCAAAGTTATTTTGGTCTTTTGTAACATTTCCTGTGTAATTCCCAAACGCAGTTTCTTTTGCACTTTGTGCATACATCACATCAGCGCGAATGCCCATCAGCTCGCCGATTTTCCAATAAATATCTGCCGCCGCAATAAAATCATCGGTTGCTCCGCGCGCGGCCGCCCACTCCTTCGCCCCTGCCAGGCTATGCGTGCTTTCACCTAAAATCTGAGTCTTAGCACTCTCTTCCATATTAACCTCCGGCTCCGCCATCACCGGCGCAGTTTGAACTCCTCCTTTTAGCACTAACGCCCAACCCAGCACACATAAAGAAAATACCAACAGTGAAAACAAATGCCTTTTCATAATAAACCTCCAGTTTTATCTGTTCGCCAGTCCTGTTCTAATAAGACAAGCTATCTCATATACCATACTATGAGGTGAGAAAATTTTTATGCAAAATATTGTTTCCTATATTGTCGGCGCGGTTGTTTTATATACGATTATTTTTCTTTGCCACAAGCCACTTAAATGGGTAAGCCGAATGGCCGGCCATGCAGTTTTGGGTGCCGGCGCATTATATTTGTGCAATATTCTGCTTGGTTGGAGTGGCTTGTTTGTTGGAGTAAACGCTGTAACCGCTGCCATTGCAGGGCTTTTAGGCATCCCCGGCGTAGCTCTTCTATACACTCTTAGCTTAGTGCTCTAAGTGTTTTGATATGCCGTTTTTTGGCAACAATAGTTTTATAGCAGCAAGTAATATTTAAGAAAGGCAAATTTGCTATATAATGACTATTGTTTTTTTTCGTACGCTTATTTTATATATTTGCGTTGTTGCCGGGATGCGAATTATGGGCAAGCGGCAAGTGGGGGAGATGACGCCCTCCGAGCTGGTGGTCACCATCATGATTTCCGAGCTTGCCAGCCAGCCCGCGCAGATGACGGGAATGCCGCTGATTAACGGCATTATTCCGATTATGACGCTTGTGGTGGTGGAAATCACTGTCTCTTTTTGGGCGCTCAAGAGCATAAAAATGCGAACGCTGCTATCAGGCAAGCCCAGTGTGGTGGTTGAAAAGGGAATTATAAATTGGAAAGAGATGGAGAAAATCCGGCTTAATATAGACGATTTGATGGAGGAACTTCGGCTGATGAATTGTTTTAAGATTGCCGATGTGAAAAAGGCGATAGTGGAGACGAATGGGAAGTTATCAGTTGAAACTAACTGATATAAGTTTTCTCCAAGGGGGCATCGCCCCCTTAAACCCCCACTGTTTTCGCCTCTTCAAAATCTTAGATTTTGAATTCACACGAAAACGAGACTAATATGATTATTTAGTCGCCTCATCGGCGAAGATTTGTGCGACACTGCTATGTGTCAAGACCTCCCCTGTTAAGGGGAGGTGGCACCCCACTACTTAGAGCGTAGCGCCTAAGTGTGGGGTGACGGAGGGGTTCGCTTTTCGTAGGGGCGACCGTCTCGGTCGCCCGCACTTCGAAGGAATTGCAGAAGGAGAAAAAATGCGTAGTTTTCTAGTTGCAATGGGGATGTTATTGGTGATAATAGCCACTATTCTCACGAGTTATTTCACATTGCGCGCGCTGAGCCATAAAAATGCTGAAAATCTTAGAGATGTCTACAATTTGGTTTTGCAGCAGGATTGGCATGCGGCGGGCGAAAAGCTCGATACACATTTGAGCGATTATGAGAATCACAGGTGGGTTTACATGGTGCTGATTGACCATATGGAAGTGGATCAAGTTGAGCTTAGCATGATATCGGCGCAAAAAAGCATAGAAACGGCCAATCAGCATGATGCCTTGGATGCGCTGGCGCGCGGGATTTTTCTTTTTGAGCATATCGAGGAGCGGAATAGGTTTAGTTATGAGAATGTGCTTTAATCCAAGGGGGCATCGCCCCCTTGAGCCCCCACTGTTTTCGCCTCTTCAAAATCGTAGATTTTGAATTCACACGAAAACGAAACTAATATGATTATTGAAGTCGCCTCATCGGCGAAGCTTTATTTAAAGCTGCTGTTGTTTTCAAAACTTGCACAACAAAACAAACTTGCATATTATTGAATAATGAGCTATGAAGTGAATCGGGAAGATTATCAAATTGAGGGCAGGAATGCCGTGACGCAGGCGCTGATGGCGGGGCGGGCGATTGACAAAATATATCTTGCGCAGGGTGATAAGAGCTTTGGGCAGATTATTGCATTAGCCAAGGATGCGGGCGCGGTTATCTCGGTTGTGCCTCGCCAGCGCTTGGCCGAAATGGCGATAAATCCCAAGCATCAAGGGGTTATTGCAGCCTGTTCGCCGGTTGGTTATGTTTCTATCGACGATATTCTGCAAGCGGCTAAAGATAAGGGTGAGGAGCCTTTTATTATAGCGCTCGATGAGATTGTTGACCCGCATAATTTAGGCGCAATTTTGCGCACGGCGAATGCGGCGGGGGCGCATGGGGTGATTATAACTAAGCACAGGAGCGTGGGGCTGACGGCGACGGTGGCCAAAACTTCGGCCGGCGCAGTGGAGTGGACTCCGGTTGCCCGCGTAACCAATCTTCAGCAGGCGCTGGATAAGCTTAAAGATGCAGGCCTATGGATTTACGGCGCGGCGGGGCAGGTGGCTAACACTTACACACAAACTGAGATGACGGGGCCGATTTGCCTTGTGATTGGCAGCGAGGGGCAGGGCCTGCGCGCCAACACTCAGCGATGCTGCGATTATTTAGTGAGCATCCCTATGCATGGCGAGATTCCGAGCCTTAATGCAAGCGTGGCGAGCGCGATTATTATGTATGAAATTGTTAGGCAAAGGAGAAAGTAGCATATAGCGTTTTGCATTTAGGTTGAATGCAAATTCTTCGAAGAACAACATACACACTAAATG
>WRBX01000023.1 GCA_009784335.1 Oscillospiraceae bacterium | reverse complement strand
TCAGGCGGGTCTTGCATATCGGCATCCATCACGCAAAGCGCATCGCCGTCAAACGCATCATAGCCGGCAACCAGGCAATTTTCCTTGCCGAAATTGCGCGAGAGGAACACATATTTCACAAAATCAATCTCTCCTGCGAGCTTATGCACAATAGCGCGGGTGCCATCGCGCGAGCCATCGTCAACGAATAAAATCTCATATTGATAATTCTTATTTTGCTCGAAAATCGCGGTCAGGCGCTTAACAATCGCCTCAACATTTTCCTCTTCGTTAAAAGTGGGGATTAGGGTTACAATCTTCTTCATTATTTATTTCTCAACCTTTCTTCAATCATTTGCCTTCTTTTTTGCCTGCGGATTTCCCGCTCGCGCTTAGGCCTTGCATATAGAAAATAATAGGCCAAATATAGAACAAAGCCAATTAAAATCAGCTTGAATATCCATGAACCGAAGAACCAACCGATGCCGCCGCCAACCGAGCCCATCGCCGATGAATCTATGTTTTCCGTGGCAACAAGCGGAACAGTGCCCACCTCATTGCCGAGATAAATAACCTTAGTCTCACCAAAGATTTGGCCCGCTTTAATCGGCGCCTTGAATTTATTAGCCGATGGAGTAACGGTTTTTTCAGGCACATCGTTGATGCCGTTTTCGATAAACACCCCAACTTCATAATCTGCAGAAAGAGTAAATTTATCGCGCCCTCTTGCATTAGTCAGCTTGACATCCGCTAAAATCTCGCCCTCGGAAACCACTTTGTTATATGTAAAATTCTCAAACGCAAACTCAAGTGCTTTCTTGGCATCGACCAAGCTGCCAATGGTTTCATTCTGCAACTGCCCGCCCATAACCACCGCGATTATTTCGCTATCGCCTTTTTTGGCATACTGGATGGTGTTGCAAACGGTGGAGCCAAGATAACCGGTCTTGCCGCCCATCGAGCTACTATAATAATACTTAGTTTGCAGGAAATTATCGAGCAGATAGTTATTGGTGCGAAGTGCACGCTGCACACTTTTTTCGGTGCTGGGGAGCACATAAGTTTTGAGTTTAAGCGCGGCCTGCAGGCTAGGCTTGGAGAACGCCTCGCGCGCAATAATCGCCATATCATTTGCGGTGGAATAATGATTATCATCCTTGACTGCCTTGGGAGACGCGAATTTAGTATTTTGGAGCTTCAGCTGCGATGCCTTCTCATTCATTAGGGCAACAAAATCTTCTATAGTTTCGCTAACCTCAAGCGCCAGCTGCATCGCCACATCATCGCCATTGCCAACAATCATGGCGGTCACGAGCTCCTTCACCGTCCACTGCTCGCCTTCTTTAATGTTGACAAAAGAGTCGCCTTGTTTTATATATGTAGATAGGTCTTTCACTGTAACCGTCTTCTCAATATCGAGTTTATCGAGGGCGACGATAGCGGTCATCACCTGAGTGAGCGCACCAGGGGCAAACTTCTCATCGCCATTTGTATCGAATAGGATTTGCGAAGTGGAAAGGCTTGCAACGACGACGGATTTTGAGGAAAAACTCGGGAGATTTGGGGTTGCCACGGCTGAGATGGAACTAACCAAGAGGAAAAAAAATGCCAAGAGAAAAGCGAACTTTTTCATTAACAATCACTCCTTAAATTTAAGTTAGCAAACATAGAAAATTTATGCAAGTTTTTGGAAAGGAAATCAAATGAATAAGACCAGAGAGATTATTTACATATCAATTATCACGGTGCTGCTGGCAACTTTGGCGGGAATCTATATTAATCCCGGCATGGCGCCTGAGGCGATAATTTACTCGACGACGACTAGTGGCGAGGTGGTGGTGAATGAAAATGGGGATACTGTGCTGCTCGCCGATGGCTCGGAATGGGAGGCGCCGTTTATCGAGCCGAATGGCTCAGGGGGCTCTGGTTCTAAGCCTGCGCCAAGGAAGAAATCTACTGCCGCCAAGCCGCCTGCTAAGCTGAAAGCAGGCACAAGCGAACGGATTAATATCAATTCGGCATCTGCCGCACAATTAAAGCGATTGCCCGGCATAGGCGATGTAACTGCGCAGAAAATTATCGATTATCGCAATTCCAGCGGTGGATTTCGGCGAATTGAAGATATAATGAAAGTTAGTGGAATCGCCAGTGGCAAGTTTAATAGTATAAAAGAATTCATAGTAGTCGAATGATTTATTTTGAACGCAGATGACGCAGAGCTCCGCGCGCAGATTTACGCAGATAAAACAAAAATATTAAAAAAAAATCTGCGACTATTTGCGTTGGCATTAGCCATCTGCGGTATCTGCGTTCTAAAAAGAGGTTTAAATTATGAAGAAGGCTTGTGTGATTACATATGGTTGCAGGCAGAATATCAGCGATAGTGAGAAGATTGAGGCGGCGCTCGAGCAACAGGGGTATTCTATTATAGAGGAAACCGCCGAGGCTGATTTGGTTATCTTCAACACCTGCGCCGTGCGTGAGGGCGCGGAGGAGCGGGTTTACGGCAATATCGGTGCGCTGAAAGCTTTGAAAAAAACGCAGCCAGGGATGAAGATAGCCGTTTGCGGATGCATGGCGGCACGCTCAGAAGTTCAGGAGAAAATCAAGAAATCTTTCCCTTATGTCAACCTGGTTTTCGGCACCAATGATATTCATAATCTGCAAGAGCTCTTGGAAAAGGCGGAAAAAAAGCGGACATTTAAGGCGAATGATAATGAGCAAGTTCATGAACTGGAATCGCGAAGGCAAAAGGGCGGAGTTATTGCCAATGTGCCCATAATGTATGGCTGCAATAATTTTTGCTCATATTGCATTGTGCCCCATGTGCGCGGGCGGGAGCGCTCAAGGGCGGCGGCAGACATTCTAAATGAGATTAGGAATTTGGCAGAAGAGGGATATAAAGAGGTTTTGCTGCTTGGGCAAAATGTGAATTCTTATAAAGAGACCACCCCGTCGCCTTCGGCGCCACCCCTCCGACGGATGGGAATAGACTTTCCGGAGCTATTATGTAAAGTTGCAGAGGTTGACGGCATTGAGCGAATTCGCTTCATATCCTCTCATCCAAAGGATTTTTCTGATAAGCTAATTGAAGTGATGGCATCGAATAATAAAATCTGCAAGCAGCTGCACTTGCCGTTTCAAGCCGGCTCCAATAAAGTTTTGGCCGATATGAATCGGGGCTACACTCGCGAGCATTATATCAGCCTGATTGAAAAAGCGCGGGCAGCAATGCCGAATTTGGCGATTACCAGCGATGTGATTGTCGGCTTTCCAACTGAAACGCAAGAGGATTTTGAGCAATCGTTGGAGCTGATTAAGTTCTTAAAACTTGATAGTTTGTTTTCTTTTATATATTCTAAAAGAAGTGGCACGCCCGCTGCCGAAATGGATTTTGCACTCTCGCAAGAGCAGATTAAAGCGAATTTTGAGAGGTTGCTGGCGGTGCAGGAAAAGATTGCAAGTGAGATTAATGCAAAATTGCTTGGCACTTATCAAGAAGTTTTGGTCGAAGGCAAAAGCAAAAACAACGAAAACATGTGGCAAGGCCGCACTGATGGCGGCAAAATTGTGAATTTTGCGGCGGGCGATTTCGTAGGGGACGATGGTAATTGTCCCGCGAAACAACGGGCGGATTGCCATCCGCCCCTACAAGGCAGCATTGTGCAAGTTTATATTGAATCCACTTCGCCTTGGGCATTAAGTGGAATCATAAAATAGGAGGAAAAAATTATGGAATATTTAGACATTGTTGATGAAAACAACATTTTAACGGGCGAGATTGAGGAGTACAAAGCAGTTCATGAGAAAGGGCTTTGGCATAGAGAAGTTGCTGTTTGGATTATGAATGAGCAGGGTGAAGTATTAATGCAAAAGAGAGCAGCAACAAAGAGATTATATCCAACAAAGTGGGCACTTTGCGCTGGACATGTAGATAGTGGAGAGGACATGGAAGCAGGTGCAAAAAGGGAAGTGCTTGAAGAAATAGGACTTGCTTGTGATGAATTAGAATTCTTATTTATTGTAGAACAGACTGGAGAAAGGAATAACAGATTTAGTTATATGTATTTTCATAAAACTAAGGCTAAAATAGAAGATTTTAAAATACAATATGAAGAATTAAGTGAAGTTAAGTATATCAGTCTGCAAGAATTAGAGCGAATAGTTCGTGAGCAAGACGAGGATTATGTTTTTTCGAAAAGAGAGTATTTGCCAAATCTTATAGAAGAATTAAAGAAAAGAATAAATCCAATACAAAATAAAGAAATGAGTAGATAAATATGTTCAATATTGACAGAGAGCAGTTGCAGCCGATGATGAGGCAGTATTACGATATTAAGAAGGAATATCCGCATGCGATATTATTTTATCGCTTGGGCGATTTTTATGAGATGTTTTTCGATGATGCGCTGGAAGCATCGGCTTTTTTAGGGCTCACTCTCACGGGGCGCGCGTGCGGCCTGCCCGATAAGGCGCCGATGTGCGGCGTGCCCTATCACTCGGCCGATACATATATAAATCGCCTGGTTGAGGGCGGTTATAAGGTTGCGATTTGCGAGCAGCTCGAGGAGGCGGTGGGCGGCAAGCTGGTGGAGCGGGATGTCACTCGGGTGATTACCGCCGGCACTGTGACCAATGAAAACTCCCTTGAAAATAAAGCAAATAACTATCTCGTGAGCGTTTATTCTTTCGGCAGCGTGGCCAGCGTTTCGGCGGTTGATGTTACCACCGGCATCCTTTTTTGCACCGAAATTTGGGGCGCGCGCGGCTTTAGTGAGCTTCTCTCTGAGGTGCTGCGTTATAACCCCAAGGAAGTGCTGATTGATTCGGCTTTTCCGCAAAAAGATAAGTTTATCGCGCAGATTAAGCTAAATTCTGAGGCGAGCATCACCGAGCTTGAGAGCAAATATTATGATTCGTTCACGGCCGAGATGCTGATTTCCAAGCAGTTTGGCACGAAAAACGAGAAGTTTGGGCAGGGGGCGGTGTGCGTTGTCGGCTCGATTTTGCGCTATTTGGATGATACTCAGCGCACCAGCCTGCCGCATATCAGCGAGATTCATTTTTATAGTTCCAGTGAGTTTATGCAGGTGGATTATTCCTCGCGCAAAAATTTGGAGCTCACCGAAACGCTTCGTGATGGCAAGCGCAAAGGCTCGCTGTTATGGGTGCTCGATCGCACGGTGACCTCAATGGGCGGGCGGATGCTGCGCTCGTGGCTTGATAAGCCGCTAATTGATGGGCATAAGATAGGCCTTAGGCAAGAGGCGGTGCGCGAGTTTTATAACAACCTAATGCTCACCGACGATTTTCGTGATTTGGCCAAGACCATCGGCGATATCGAGCGGCTTAATTCTAAGATAGTAACCAAGCGGGCCAATGGGCGCGATTGCCTGGCGATTGCCAACTCCATTCAATATCTGCCGCAATTATTGAAGCTTTTGGAGCCGCTTGATAGCGAGATTGCGCGCGGCATAAAAGCGGAATTTGATGATTTGGCGGATTTGTATAAACTGATTTCCGATTCAATAGAGGAGGATGCGCCGGCGGTGGTGCGCGAGGGCGGCATCTTTAAAAAGGGCTATAATCCGCAGCTCGATATATATCGCAAGGCCGCTGAGGATAGCACCGGATGGCTTGCCGAGCTCGAGGAGCGAGAGCGAGAGCGCACCGGTATCGAAAAGCTGAAAGTGGCTTATAATAGCGTCGCAGGCTTTTATATCGAGGTTTCTAAAGTGAATTCGAAATTTGTGCCCGAGGATTATATCCGCAAGGCGACTTTGACCAATGCCGAGCGGTATATCACACCCGAGCTCAAGGAAATTGAGGGCACGGTGCTGGGCGCTAAGGATAAGCGCGAGCGGCTGGAGTATGAGCTATTCCTTGAATTTTTAACCCAGCTTTCGAATTATCAAAGCAGAGTGCTGAAAATGGCGAGCGAGATTGCAAGCCTCGATTGCTTGGCGGCGCTGGCAAAAGTTGCCTATGAAAATAACTTTACATGCCCCAAAATTTGCGATAACAATATAATTGAAATCAAAAATGGGCGGCATCCGATTGTCGAGAAATATGTGCCGACCGGCGGGTTTATCGCCAACGACACATATCTCGATAGCGAGCAGCGAATCAATATTATCACCGGGCCCAATATGGCAGGGAAATCGACATATATGCGGCAGGTGGCGCTGATTATAATCTTAGCGCAGATTGGCTCGTTTGTGCCGGCCGAGTCGGCTTCGATTGGGATTGTTGACAAGATTTTTACTAGGGTTGGAGCAAGCGATGACCTTGCCAGCGGGCAATCGACATTTATGGTTGAGATGACCGAAGTTGCCAATATCCTCGAGAATGCCACCGAGAAAAGTTTTGTTATTCTCGATGAAATCGGGCGCGGCACCTCGACTTACGACGGGCTTGCAATCGCTCAAGCCGTGGTGGAGCATATTGCGAGGGAAATTCGCGCTAAGACTATTTTTGCCACGCATTATCATGAGCTGACGGTGCTTGAAGGCAGCGTGGATGGCGTGAAAAACTATTGTGTTTCGGCTGAGAAACGCGATGGAGAGATTATATTTTTGCGCAAGGTTGTGCCGGGCGGCGCCGATGAGAGCTTTGGGATTGAGGTTGCCAAGCTTGCCGGCGTTTCGGCAGAGGTGGTTGAGCGGGCTAGGATGATAGTGGAAGAGCTTGAAGGTGAAAACGCTATCGATTGAACATGGAAATTTTATATTGAAAGTGGGAATTAGAATGGATGTTACAATTAAAAGAATTGTGCAACTATTGGAAGAAAGCAATATGACACTTACTGAGCTTGCAAAGCGTATGAGAATACCAGAAGTTACAATTGCTAATTGGAAGAAAGGCTCTATGCCAAGACATCAAACTTTAGTTAGAATATCGGAATTGTTTGATGTTGACATCGCATGGCTACAAGGTTTGACTGATGAGAGAGAAATACCAAAGAGGAATAGTGAGAGTGAACAAATATTAGATAAAATATTTGATTTAATGCGCTCTTATAAAATTACTTCAAACAAATTAGCAAAAGAATTGAAGATTAGCTATGATGTTATTAACTATTGGAATAAATACTGTAAAGTCCCAGATTATTCAAATCTAGTTAAGATAGCAGATTTTTTCAATGTAAATATTGAATGGTTGTTGGGAAGATCCGATATAGAGAAAAAAATAATCAGAATCCATGACATGATTGCATCTAATGAAGAAATCTCACTAATAAAGCAGTTTAGAAAGTTAAATCATACAGGACAAGAAAAATTACAGGATATGATTGAATTTTTATTAAGCAAGTATAAAAGAGGTGGATAAAATGCAAATAAAAATTTTACCTAAAAGCGTAGCGGAAAAAATTGCGGCGGGGGAGGTTGTGGAGCGGCCGGCATCGGTTGTGAAGGAGCTTTGTGAGAACTCGATTGATGCCGAGGCGGGGCGGATCACCGTCGAGATTAAAGATGGCGGGATTTCGTATATCCGCGTCACCGATGATGGCTGCGGCATGGACGGGGATGATGCTAAAATCGCGTTTCGCCGCCATGCCACCAGCAAAATCGCCAGCGTCGATGACCTGGATTACATTCGCACCATGGGTTTTCGCGGCGAGGCGCTTTATGCCATTGCGGCGATCAGCGAAATTGAGCTTAAGAGCAAGATGGCGCACAATGAAAAAGGCACGATTTTGAATGTGAAGGCCGGCGAGATTATTGATGCTTTCGAGGGCGATTTGCCGGGTGGCACAACGATTATCGTGAAAAATCTTTTCTATAACACTCCCGCGCGGATGAAATTTTTGAAGTCGAACAAAACCGAAAGCGCCTACATTGAGGAACTTTTGGAGAAGCTGGCGATGAGCCACCCCGATATCTCGTTCACATTTATCACCGATGGCAAGCAGAAATTCACCACCAACGGCAATGGCGATCTCTTGCAGGTGATTTATTCGATTTATGGCAATGATGTGGCCAAAAATGTGCAGAAAATTGAGTATGAATATGAGGGCGTGCGGGTGCGCGGCGTGATTGGAAATCGGGAGACGCATCGGTCGAATCGCAATTTCCAAAGTGTGTTCGTTAATCGCCGTTTTGTGAAATGCCCGATGGTGGGCAAGGCGGTGGAGGAAGCACACAAAACTCATATTATGGTGGGGCGGCATCCGTTTTTTGTGATTGATATCGAGGTGGAGCCGAGCTTGATGGATATAAATGTGCACCCGGCCAAAACTCAGGTGAAATTTGCCAATGAGCAGGTGATTTATAAAGCGGTTTATTGGGC